>JAIESJ010000185.1 GCA_019746155.1 Burkholderiales bacterium | reverse complement strand
GGTCAATTCCCGGGTTTCGCCCTTGCGCCATACCTCCAGTTTGGCGGTGGCGCCGGGTTTGAGATCGGCCACGTACAGCGGCAGATCGGCGGAACTCGAAATCGCCTGGCCGTTGACCTTGAGGATCACATCGCCGGGCTCCACGCCGGCTTTGGCCGCCGGGCCGTCCTTCTCCACCGAACTCACCAGCGCGCCGGCCGGCTCTTTCATCCCGAACGATCTGGCGAGCGCCTGATTCACTTCCTGTATCGTCACCCCGATACGGCCGCGGCTGACCTTGCCGTATTGCACCAGCTGATTTTCGACCTTGACCGCGACGTTGATCGGGATCGCGAACGACAGGCCCTGATAGCCGCCGCTGCGGCTGTAGATCTGCGAGTTGATGCCGATCACTTCGCCTTTCATGTTGAATAGCGGGCCGCCGGAATTGCCGGGGTTGACCGCCACGTCGGTCTGGATGAAAGGCACATAAGTGCCGTCGGGCAGCGACCGCGACCTGGCGCTGACGATGCCGGAAGTCACGCTATTTTCAAAGCCGAACGGCGAGCCGATCGCAACCACCCATTCGCCCACGCGCACCGCGTTCGAGTCGCCGAGCTTGACGGTGGGCAGGTCCCCGGCGTCGATTTTCAGCACCGCGACATCGGTTTGCGGGTCGGTGCCGACGACCCTGGCCTTGAACTCGCGCTTGTCGGTGAGCTTGACCGTTACCTCCTGGGCATCCGCGACCACATGGGCGTTGGTGAGTATCGTGCCGTTGGAATTGATGATGAAGCCCGAGCCCAGACCCCGCGTCGGCATTTCATTTTGCGGTATCTGGCCCTGGAAGCGCTTGAAGAATTCGAAAAACGGGTCGTCCTTGCCGAGGCCCGGAAATTGCGGCCCGTTGAATCCGGCCTTGACGTTGTGCGTAACGCTGATGTTCACCACCGCCGGCCCGTAGCGCTCGACCAGCACCGTGAAATCGGGCAGCGTCTGCGCCGCAACCGGCGCGACCGCGGCAGCCGGCGCCGTCGTTGCGGTGGCGGCGGCGCGCGCATCCGCGGCGAGCGGCGCGTAAGCCTTGATACCTCCTGCCGCAAGAACCGCAATAACCCCCGCGGCAACCAAACTGCGAACCAATACCTTGTGTCTCATGATCGCCTCCATTACGAGTTGCGCACGGAAACGCTCCGTGCCTGCGTGACTGCGATCTTAAGCACTGCGACTTAAAACAATCTTAAGACCCGTCTTCCGCGACGGGCGCCGCGCTTGCGGGCGGCAGCCCTTCATCGCAACTGCAGAATGGATGCCTGGACTTAAAGCTGGCTTAAGACGGCGGGGTACAGCGCCGCCGCGGACCGGCGGCGATGCGCGCAGGAATGCTTTATTGACGGGGGAAAACGACGCTTGCCGCCAGCCCCCGGCCGCCGGGGCCGTCGGTGAGGATCACGCGGGCATGATGACGTTCGGCGATATTCTTGACGATCGCGAGTCCGAGGCCGCTACCGGGTATTTCCTGGCCGGCGCCGCGGAAGAAGCGATCGAACACCCGCACGCGGTCTTCGGGGGCGATGCCGGGGCCGTTATCGACCACTTCGATCACGGCCCCGTCTGCTTCCGAAAATACGCAGACATCGATTTTTCCGCCGCCGGGGGTGTAGCGCACCGCGTTGTCGACGAGATTTCCCAGCATCACGCGCAGACCGTCCCGGTCGCCGCTTACGATGACCGCTTCGCTGCGCGCCATGCCGAGGTCGATGTTCTTCGATGTGGCGAGCAGCATGTGCTCCGCGATCACTTCCCGTGCGAGTTCGCCCAGATCGACGGTCTCGACCGGCCGTGGCGCACCCTCCGGTTCCTGACGTGCCAGCGTCAGTAACTGGTCGACGAGATGCGCCGCGCGCGTCAGGCCTTCCTTCACGGTTGCGAAGGCCGCCGCGCGCTCTTCCGCCGTCGCCGCGCGCTCCGCGAGCTGGATCTGCAGGCGCAGCGCGGTGAGCGGCGTGCGCAGCTCGTGCGCCGCGTCGGCGACGAACCGGCGCTGCGCGCCCAGCGTGCGGTCGAGCCGCTGCAGCAGGTCGTTGAGCGCAGCGACCAGCGGCCGGATCTCCACGGGCGTGCCGCTGTCGGGCAGCGGCTGCAGCGCGCTCGGCGTGCGGGCCTTGACCGCGCGCGCCATGGCTTCGAGCGGGCGCAATCCATGCCCTACCGTGAACCACACCAGCAGCCCCAGCGCGGGCAACAACAAAAGAAAAGGCGTCAGTGTCCGGAATGCGGCGGTGGCCGCAAGCTCGTCGCGCACACTCATCGGCTGCGCCACCTGGAAAGTAAGGCCGCGCTGCTGCAAGCTGAACACGCGCCACCGCCCGTCGGGCGTGGCTACCGTTTCGTAGCCGAGCCGGGCGCGGTTGGGCAGATGGGGATGCGGATGGGAATAGTAGAGGCGCACGCCGTCGCGTCCCCATACCTGGATCACGAAATCGAAACTCTCGCCGAGTTCGGGCGGATCGGCAGCCGCGAACGGATTGAACGTCTGGTCGCGCAGCGACAGCGCCATCTGCTTAAGCTGGTAATCGAACAGCTCGTTGGCCTCGCGCCGCGCCTGCAGGTAAACGCCGAACGCAGCGATCAAGCCGGCGCAAAGCACCACGGCCAGCAGTCCGGCCAGCAATCGTCGCCGGATCGAAGTCATCATATCCGCTTCGGTATCATGTAACCGACGCCGCGCACGTTCCTGATGAAATCGGCGCCCAGCTTCTTGCGCAGCGAGTGGACGTAGACCTCGACGGCGTTGCTTTCGATTTCCCCGCCCCAGCCGTAAAGACGCTCTTCCAGCTGCGCGCGCGACAGGATCGCACCCGGACGTTCGAGCAGCGCGTGAAGCAGCGCAAACTCGCGCGCCGTCAATGTGAGTGCCTGACCACGCAGCGTCACTTCGTGCGTCGATGGATTGAGCGCGAGTTCGCCGTGGTGGAGCACCGGCTCCGCGCGCCCCGCCTGGCGGCGCAGCAGCGCACGTATGCGCGCTGCGAGCTCGTCCAGATCGAAAGGCTTGACCAGATAGTCGTCGGCGCCGCTGTCGAGACCTTTTACACGGTCGGTGATCGCGTCACGCGCAGTGAGCACCAGCACCGGCGTCGTATTGCCGCGCTTGCGCAGCGTCGCGAGCACGTCCAGGCCATCTTTTTTCGGTAGCCCCAGATCGAGCAGGATCAGGCTGTAAACCCCGTTGGCAGCGGCCAGCTCGGCAGCGTGGCCATCGCGCACCCAATCCACGACGAAGCCGTCCTGGCGCAGGCCTTTCTGGACGCTCGCGCCGATCATGGGATCGTCTTCCACCAGCAATAGCCGCATGCTCGCTTTCCGGCAGTCCCGCCCGATCAGGCAGATGGATTATGCCGTTATTCTGGGAGGCGAAGCTTAAGACAAGCTTAATCTATCAGGATAATTTAATCGGACAGCACTTCGACATGATTCACCGTCATGGGCGGCGCGCGCTTCTGCGGCCGCAGGCCGATCCACTCCAGCCGGCCGCGTTCAGACCTGGGTGGCGAGCGCGCTGACGCGCTCCAGGAAGGCGTCGAAATCAAACCCGGAGAAATCTTCGGGCAGGACAGAGCTCAGGCCGTCGGTACGGCCAAAGCCGCTGAGGACGCTTTTAAAGGCATGCCAGTCGGCACCCACCAATTCGTCGGCAACGTCGAGATAACTGCCCGTGCGCGAACTGCTCTGGGTCGCGGTGTGTCCGCCATTGATCCGAATCAGCATAAAGGCCCGCGTGTCTTGCGTCCGGTGAGTCGAGTCGCGCAAATTCTATACCGCCGCCCCGGCGAGCGCCACAAACACCCCGCGGCACAATCGCAACTACATGATTATATTCAACTGCTGCGTTTACCAGGGAAGCGGCTGACGGTCGCGGAAAAAACCGCCGCTCGGCCCGCCGTCAGGCAGCGTGGCAAGCCACACCGCGGTGTCCGCCGCCGCCTCCGGCGTGCGCGGCGCCTTCGGCCCGCCCATATCGGTCTTCACCCACCCCGGGCACATCGAATTCACCAGGATGTTCGTGTCCCTGAGCTCGGCGGCGAGGGTGCGCGTCAAGGCATTGAGCGCGGTCTTGGAAATGCGGTAGGCGGGCGTGCCGGTGCCCATGTCCGAGAGCTGGCCGAGTCTGCTGGACAGATTGACGATGCGGCCGTAGCCGTTCTTGCGCATCAGCGGCACGAGCGCCTGGCACAGCATGAGGGGGCCGAACAGGTTGGTCTCCAGGGTATCGCGGTAGGTGTTCACCTTGGAATCGAGCAGGCGCGAGCCGCGCGGGTCGAGCAGCACACCGGCGTTGTTGACCAGCACGTCGAGCCGGCCGTGGCGCTTATCAAGATGGGTGGCCAGGGCCTTGATGCTGCGCGCGCTGGTGACATCAAGCTGCCGGGGCTCGACCTCAAGCCCTTCGTCGCGCAGCACCGCGGCGGCCGCCCTGCCCTTGGCCGCAGAGCGCGCGGTCAGCACCACGTGCAGGCCGCGCTTTGCGAGCTGGCGGCAGATCTCGAAGCCGATGCCGCGGTTGCCGCCGGTGACAACAACAATTCGCTTGTCCATGAAAAACCTAGCGCACAGATCACGGAGTAAAACTCATCCCCAACAAACCGAAAAACAACCATTAACCGCCGATACACGCCGATTAACGCCGATCAGCGCTGCTGGTTGTTGACGTCATCGGCGTGTATCGGCGGTTTCAAATAGTTTTTAGCGTCCGCCTTTCTTCGCCGGCACCTTCACCTTGATGCCGACCATGTCCTCGGGTTTCACCCATTCGTCGAATTGCCTGGCCGTCAGATAGCCGAGTGCAACCGCCGATTCCTTGAGCGTGATGCCCTTCTTGTGCGCGTTCTTGGCGATCGCCGCCGCCTTCTCGTAGCCGATATGCGGATTCAGCGCGGTGACCAGCATCAGCGATTCACGCATGAGCCGGTCGATGCGCTCGAGATTGGGTGCTATGCCGGTCGCGCAATGCGCGTGGAAATTCTCGCAGGCGTGGGCGAGCAGCTTCGCGCTGTGCAGGAAATTGCGGATCACCAGCGGCCGGAACACGTTCAGCTCGAAATTGCCGGAAGCCCCGCCCAGGTTGATCGCAACATCGTTGCCGAATACCTGGCAGCACACCATGGTCATGGATTCCGACTGCGTGGGATTGACCTTGCCCGGCATGATCGAGCTGCCGGGCTCGTTCTCGGGAATGCTGATCTCGGCGATGCCGCAGCGCGGCCCGGAGGAAAGCCAGCGGATGTCATTGGCGATTTTCATCAGGCTTGCGGCGAGCGTCTTCAGCGCGCCGTGCGCATGCACCACGCCGTCGCAGGAGGCAAGCGCCTCGAACTTATTGGGTGCGGTGACGAACGGCAGCCCCGTCAGTTTCCTCAGTTCCGCCGCGACTTTCACCGCGAACCGGGGATGGGCGTTGAGCCCGGTGCCGACCGCGGTGCCGCCCAAGGCCAGCTCGCACAAGTGCGGCAGTGCAGCGTCGACGTGTCTCAGCCCGTGATCGAGCTGCGCCACGTAGCCGGAGAATTCCTGCCCCAGCGTGAGCGGCGTGGCGTCCTGCAAGTGGGTGCGCCCGATTTTCACGATGTGCATGAATTTCTTTGATTTTTTGTCCAGGGTGGCGCGCAGTGTCCGGACTGCGGGTTTGAGCCGCCTCTCCAGCGCGATCACCGCGGCAACGTGCATCGCGGTGGGGAAGGTGTCGTTGGATGACTGCCCCTTGTTCACATCGTCATTGGGATGCACCAGGCGCGCCGCGCCGCGGCGGCCCCCCATCAGCTCCGAGGCACG
>JAIESJ010000082.1 GCA_019746155.1 Burkholderiales bacterium | reverse complement strand
AGGCTCGATCTGCTGGTATTGGGTTGCGGTCAGTTCCATGGCCGCATTATATCAGATAGTGTTAACAGGCCCTAATACTGTCATACCAAAAACCAGATTCGAACCTGACGTTTGATCTGGATCAATATCCTCGCACCGCAATCTTGGCATCCTGACCAAAGTCAGCCATTCCGCCAGGCAACCAGAGGAACCTTATGAACACGACCAACTCAACATCCTTGCTGCCCGCCGCCAAAAACGCGATCAATCGGATCAAGGCGGAACACCGGGCGCTCGCGCGCATACTCGGCGCGATGCAAGCCCTGGTTGCGCGCTGCCGCGAGCCCGGCTCAAAGCCCGATTACGAGCTGTTTGAGTTCATGCTGCGCTACATCGAAAACGTACCCGCTCGGCTGCACCATCCCAAGGAGGATCAAGTGCTGTTTCCCGCGATCGCGCGGCTGCCGGGCGGCGGCAAGACGCTGGCGCAGGAACTCGAGCGCGATCACGCGCGCGGCGAACCGATGCTTGCCGAGCTGCGCCGCGCGTTTCACGCGTTCCGCGATGGCGGCGCGAACGCCCTCAACCAGCTTGCCACCGCGGTCGACGAGTTCGCGGAGTTCTACTGGTGGCACATGCGCAAGGAAGAGCAGCAGCTTCTGCCGTTTGCGCTGGAAAACCTCGCCGAGGAAGACTGGCAACGAGTCGACAGCGCGTTCGGGGACAATATCGACCCGCTGTTTGGCGCAGCGCTCACCGACGAATACCGTCGACTTTACCAGCACATCACCGAGCTGACGCCGCAGCCTTTGAAATCCCTGCTCGAGGGCGCGGCGCCCGGGCCCTCGAAGCACGAATAGTCAGGCTATGGCTTTGCGTACTCAACAAAAACGTTTTTCCCGCCCTGGATGATCCAGTGACCCATGCCGCGACCCAACTGGTCACCGTTGGGCGTGAAGTCGCAAGTGGAACCCGCACCACTGAAATTGACCGGTTTGCCGGCGCGAATCAGCTTCAGCGCATCGACCACGTCGTCGATGTTCTGACCCGGCCCGTTGCACACCGGGATGATCTGCTTCGACCAATCGACCGCCATCGGGCTTTTCGCCTTTTCCATCGCCATCGCGACCACTGCGATCTGGTCGTGGGTATTGGGCGGAAATAGATATACGCGGTCGTCGGGAGCGCCCATCAGCTTGAGGAATTTTTTATAGCCTGGTGCACTGGTGTCGGGCATCGGCTGGAAATGACGAATGCCTTCGGCCACTTGCGGACCGACCGCCTCGATGAACTTGCCTTCGGCGTCCGCCATGATCGACAGTGCGATCACCTTGCTGTCGAATCCGCCGCGGTAGACCTCCTTCATGATCGACACGAAATCGGGCAGCAGGCCGAAACAGCACACGGCTTCCGGCTTCTTGCCGAAGATACGCTCGACCTCGGCGCGGTACGACGGCTGCTCGGGGTTGTAGATCAGCGAGCCGGTTACGGTACGGCCGGCGGTCTTCATCTGATCCTCGACGGTCTTCATGATCGGCAGCACGAAGGCATTCTGCAGTCCCATGATCCCGATATTCTTGAAACCGAGGCGCTGCACCGCGCGGCCGATCACGATGCCCCAGTCGGTCGCTTTCATCTGGAAGCGCCACACGTACCCCTGGGTGTCGCCCTCGGTGATGGCGTTAGCCGCGCTCGACACCATCAACACCACCTTGTTCTGGACCGCGATCGGGCGCGACGACATGCCTTCCGGCGTGCCCCAGTAGCCGACGAGCGCCTGGCATTTGTGCACGTTGATGAACTTCTGCGACAGGTTAGCCGCCACCGAAGCGCTCGATTCCGAGTCCTCGATGAAGAGTTCGAGTTTGCGGCCGCCGAGGATGCCGCCGGCGCTGTTGATTTTTGCCGCCGTGCGCTTGGCAGCTTCCGCCATGTCGGGCCCGTAAGCGCCGGCGTTGCCGGTGAAGGGCAATGCCACCCCGATCGGGATGGAAGCACCCTGCGCATGTGCGAGATTGAGAAAAGGCGCCGCGATCGGCAACGCAGCAGCAGCACCCAGCCTTTTGAGAACCTTGCGACGAGTCAACTTCTTCATCTGACACCCCCCGGTTAGTCAACCATCGGTTCGACGAGACATTTTTGCCCTACTTGAAATTGACCTGCAAACGATACTCGCGCATGAAACCCTGCGGCCGGAATACGAGCAGCAGGATCAGACCGATACCGATGATGATAATGCGAATCGCGGCAAGTTGGTCGGAATCGAGCACCGGAATCAGGTCCTTCATGAAGCGCGAGCCTTCAAGCAGTACCATCACAACTGCCGCCCCCCAGATCACACCCTGATGAGCACCGCGTCCACCCGCAATCACCGCCATAAAGGCATAAGCAATCACGATGTTGGAGAACTGCGTCGGATCGATATACTGGTAATAGAACCCGTGCAACGATCCGGCGAGCCCGATGATCGCGCCGCCGATGGCAAAAATGCGCACGCGGGCCCACAGTACATGTTTGCCGAGTGTCGCGGCGACGACGTCGTCCTCGCGCAGCGCGCGCATGATGCGGCCAAACGGCGAGCGCGCAATCACGTTGAGAAACCACACCGTCCCGGCCAGCAGCGCCACTGACAACCCGAGCAGGAAATACTGGTAGTACTCCGGGGCGATTACGTCACCCAGCGGGCGCGGAATACCGGTAAGTCCCAGCGCACCCTTGGTAAGCCAGTCTTCGTTGAGCGCAACCAGCCGCAGCATCTCGCCGACTCCAAGCGTCACGATAGCGAAATAGTCTTCCTCGGTTACGCGCAGAGTGACGAGTGCGATAACACCACACGCCGCGGCGACGATCGCCATCGCTCCCAGCGTCGCGAAAAACGTATTAGCGCCGCCTTTTAGCATGAGCAGCGCGCAGCTGTAGGTGCCCAGCGCGTACAACCCCGCCATACCGAAGTTCACCATCCCGCCGAGACCCCACTGGAAGTTAAGTGCGAGCGCAAGAATGGCCGAAAAGCAGACCACGGTAGAAATCAGAATCAGGAAAGAAATCATTTACGGATATACGGTTGTCCGAACAGTCCTTGCGGACGGAATATGAGGATCAATGCGATCACGCAAAGCGGGATGCCGATACGGTAGTTGGGCGGGATCACCAGTGTCGCGAGTTCGCTCACGATGCCGATAACGAGCGCGCCGATAAAGGCACCGAGCGGACTGCCAAGTCCGCCGAGGATCGCCGCGGCAAATACCGCGACCAGATAACTCGATCCCATTGGCGGCTCGAGTGCCCGATCCATGCCGATCAATACGCCGCCCACCGCCAATAACATGCCGGCGATAAACCAGGTCCAACGTATGATGCGCGGACTCTCGATGCCGCGTACCAGCGCGAGCGCCGGGTTATCTGCGACTGCGCGCATCGCCCGGCCGATTGGCATACGCGTCAACAAGAAATACATCGCGAGCATCGCCAGCGTGGAGACGACGATGGTTATCATCTGTTCGCGGTTCATGCGGATATCGAGAAAGCGGAAGGGGCGGGCTAGTTCGATCGCAAAGCTGCGCGCCGTGTTCCCATAGGCGAGGCGTGCTATATTCTCGAGGACGAAGCCCAGTCCGAGCGAGGCCACCATCAGCGTGATCGAGCCACGCTCCCTGAGCGGCTTGAAAGTGACGTAATCGATCGCGATCAGCAGCCCCCCGAAAGCAACGGCAACAACCGCCGTCGATATCACCAGCGGCCAGCCGAGCTGGACATTCAATGCGAACACCAGATACGCGGCGAGCGTCATCATCGAACCCACCGCAAAGTTCGGAAATTTCAGCACACCGAACAGCAACGTCACTGCGAGCGCAGGCAGCGTGACGATGATGCCCGTGACAAGACCGTTGAAGGCAGTCTGCAGCATCAGGACGCCACCGCCTCTTCCTTCGCATCGCCCAGATACAGGCTATGCAGGTCTTTCATCTCGAGCACCTGATTCGCGAGTGCAGTCAAGCGCACGTGGCCGTTCGCCATCACCACGCAGGTGTCGGAAATGCGCAACGCTTCGATCGCGTTTTGCTCGACCATCAATACCGACACGCCCCTGGCGTTGACCTTTTTCACGGTATCGAATATGTCGGTCATGTATTTGGGAGACAACCCGGCCGACGGCTCATCGAGCATCAATACCTCGGGATGAACGGTGAGCGCGCATGCAAACGCCAGCATCTGGCGCTGTCCGCCACTTAAATTTCCTGCTCGCGCCTTGAATTTTCCCGGCAGTTCGGGAAATAGTTCTATCAGCTCGTCGGAAATCGCTGTACCGCCGCGCATTTTTCGGTCAGCCATGAATTCGCGCGCTATTTTCAGGTTCTCAAGTACCGTCAGATTGCGGAATATGTTGTATTCCTGCGGCACATACGACAGCCCGGCCCTGACGCGTCTGGGCGGACTCAGATCCCTCAGACTCTGCTCCTTGAGCACTATGTCGCCACGCCGCGCCAGCAACAGCCCGGCAAGCGTCTTGAGCAAGGTCGACTTGCCCGAGCCGTTTGGCCCGATGATCGTAACCACCCTGCCGGCCGGCAGCGTTATGTCGATGCCTTTCAGAATATCGCCTTCACCGTATCCAGCGTGCAATTCCTTAATGACCAGTATGTCGCTCACGAGACTTTCCCGAGGTAGGCATGCATCACATCGCGATTGGCCACCACTTCGCGGAACGAGCCTGAAGTCAGCGTGCGTCCTTCGGCAAGCACGTAAATCGGATTGCACAGTTTGGCAATCACATCCATGTCGTGTTCGATAATGGCAAACGTGAGCCCATCCGCGCGTAGCTTGGTGATGGTCTCGCCGAGCGCCTTGGTCATCAGTGGGCTCACGCCGGCAGTGGGCTCGTCGAGCAGTATTATCTTCGGATCGAGCATCAGCGCGCGCGAAATCTCAAGCAGCTTTTTCTGACCACCAGAGAGATTTTTTGCCGGCTCGTTGGCAAATTGCCACAGATTGACTTGCTCGAGCAGCCCACGCGCCTTGGCAATCGCCTGCTGCTGCTCAGAGCGCACGCGCGTCGGCGACCAGAAATTGTGCCATACGCTCTCGCCGCTTAATCCGGAGCTCGCCAACAGCATGTTCTCGAGTACGGTCAGCTGCCCGAGCTCGCGCGAAATTTGAAAGGTACGTACCAGTCCGGCTTTCGCTAACTCGTCGGGCCGCAAGCCTGCAATGCTTTTGCCCTGTATCGTGATAGCACCGGAATCAGGAAGGATAAGACCACCGACAATATTAAACAACGTTGACTTGCCGGCGCCATTAGGACCAATGATGCCGGTAATGCTTTGCGCGCCGATCTCGATACTGCAGCCGTTCAGAGCCTGGAAGCCACCGAAGGACTTGGAAACCTTTTCCGCGCTCAGCATGGGCGATATCAGAACTTTTCTTAAGATATAGAGAGATCGACGGTGTTACCGCTGCACCACCGGATAATGTCACATCTTTGTCGTTCGAATTATTTTCGACAAAGATTGGTTTTTAGTCTAACCGCAATCGGCGCGGCGCTGGAAAAAATTTTTTCTGATACCCGCCATAGCCGTTGTTTATGGAAACCAGCGCTGGCGGGCGGGCGCGCCACTATGCGCTTTCGGTGTGATATTGCGCGCCACCTTCAAGCCAGATCCTGCGTACCACGTTTTCCATCGCGGCGATCACCGGGTCGCTTTCGCGCTCGCGCAGATAAATGAACGATAACGAGGTGGTCGGCCGCGCTTTGCGCCACACGCATACCTCGCCCGCGCTTTGCGCGACAAACGCCAGATCCTCGCGCATCAGGCCGAGC
>JAIESJ010000050.1 GCA_019746155.1 Burkholderiales bacterium | reverse complement strand
GTGATAAGTGACCGGTGACCGTGAGATGATAGGGTCAGGAGATGATAGGTTCAGTTCTTGACCTTGCACTGGTTTCGGTCTAGAGAGGGTGTCCTGAATTTTGTGTAAACGGATTTTCGTTTAACGCTGCGGCATCCGGTCCTCGAACTGGATGGTAAACCGGGTGAGCGCTGCTTTCCAGTCCAGAATCGGCATGGTCTATTTCCGGCTGATGTTTCTGAGCGCCAGGTAAAAGAGTTTCAGCAGTGCCTCGTCACTCGGGAACGCGCCGCGGTTCTTGGTGACTTTGCGCAGGCTCATGTTCACTGATTCGATGGCGTTGGTGGTGTAGATCACCTTGCTGACCTCCGGCGGGTACTCGACTTTCAACTGCGGCGGTAGCCGCGAAGCACCGCCTAACCCTTCGTATATGGACGGGCCATCAGTGCCCTGCCATCGAGGGGCATTGTGCTGGCCCGCCGTTCACCACGACGTTGAGCCTGCAGGAAAAGTCGAGTTTTGCGCCCTTTTCGGAAAATCATGGCTTCAGAAATCAAAAGGTTGAGTCCCTTAAGATTTCGTTTTTTGGGGTTTCTTTATAGGCGTTAAGCACATCCATCGGCACGGTGCTATATTGCGAGCGAACATCGAGAGGAGTCTGCCATGGACTGGAAACCTTATATCACTGCCGATCCTGAGATCATGCATGGGGCTGTGTGCTTCCGGGGGACACGGATACCTGTCTCTGTTGTCCTCGACAACCTTGCAGCCGGTGAAACTCCGGAGCGCATTCTTGACCAGTATCCCTCTCTCAAGCCCGTGCATATTCCCGCAGCTATCGCCTACGCTGCTGATCTGGCGCGGGAGCGCATCGTACCGATTCCTGCTTAACTGCGGCGGATGGCCATTCGCTTTAAACTGGACGAGAATCCACCGGCCAGCCACGCGGGCATCTGGGTGCTCCGGCCACTTTCGCAGAGTATCGAGAACACCCTCACCCTGCTGCGGGACGCTCTCACGCTGATCAAGACGGAACCATCAGAGGGCCGGCTATGGACCATTGAGCATGGCCGCGTTCGAATTCGTGACTAACGGAATTCTGGTCTCTGAATAGATTTCCATGAAAAAACTCATACTCAAACCCGGCCGCGAGAAGTCGCTCAAGCGTCGTCATCCGTGGGTGTTTTCCGGCGCGGTGGCGCGTATCGAAGGCGAACTGGATGTTGGCGACACGATCGAGGTGCGCTCGGCGGACGGTGAATTCCTGGCAGTGGCGGCGTACAGCCCGCATTCGCAGATTCGGGCACGCGTGTGGGACTGGAAAGAACGCGCCGTAGACAGCGCGTTCTTTAATGAGCGCATTAAGCGATCGGTAGAGCAGCGCCGGACAGTACTCGACGCCGATGCCTCTGATGCAATGCGCCTGATCCACGGCGAGTCCGACGGTCTGCCGGGGATCATCGCCGATCGCTACGGCGACACCGTGGTGGTGCAGCTCGCCAGCGCCGGGGCCGAGCGCTGGCGAGATGAAATATCTGAATCATTACAACAGGTTACTGGCGCCGTCTCGGTTTGGGAGCGGTCCGATGCCGAGGTGCGCCAGCTCGAAGGCCTGCCGCCGCGCACGGGCCTGCTGCGCGGCAGCGTGCCTGCCGCGCCGCTTGTCCTCAGCGAGCACGGCTTGCTTTTTCAGATCGAGTTCGAAGGCGGCCACAAGACCGGTTTTTATCTCGATCAGCGCGACAACCGGCTCAAGGTTCGCGCGCTTGCGGCAGGCCGTGATGCGCTCGACTGTTTCTGCTATAGCGGCGGGTTCGCGCTTAACATGCTCGCCGGCGGCGCAAAGTCGGTCACGGCCGTCGACAGCTCGGCGGATGCCCTGGCGCAGGCGCAGCACAACGCCGAAATGAACGGGCTGCCGCAGGCGGAATGGATGGAGGCCGACGTGTTCCAGGCGTTGCGGCGCTTTCGCGACCAGCGGCGGGATTTCGATCTGATCGTGCTCGATCCGCCGAAATTCGCGCCTACTGTGTCCTATGTGGAAAAGGCGGCGCGCGCCTACAAGGACATCAATTTGCTCGCGTTCAAGCTCTTGCGGCGGGGCGGCGTGCTGGTGACGTTCTCCTGCTCCGGCGGCGTGTCGGCCGACCTGTTCCAGAAAATCGTCGCCGGATCTGCGCTTGACGCAGGCGTCCAAGCGCAGATTATCGAACGGCTCGGTCCCGGAGCCGACCATCCGGTCGCGCTCAACTTTCCCGAGGGGGAATACCTGAAGGGGCTGATTTGCCGCGTTAGCTTATAAACCAGGAAAGGCGAGAGGCGGCTTGGCACTGGATGGGGAGCGGTGTGCAAGCGACAGCAGTTGTTACCCCTCCCTCCTCTCTTTTCTCTCCTCTCCCGCCGCTGACCCTTGGGAAGCGGCACGTGGTGGCACCGGATCGACGCCGCCGGGATGCCACGGGTGGCACTTGAAGATGCGTTTTACCGCCAGCCACGAACCCTTGAGCGCGCCATGCACGTCGATCGCCTCGCGCGCATAGCTGGAACAGGTCGGATAGAAGCGGCACTGGCTGCCGAAAAACGGGGAGAGCAGCAGCTTGTAGCCGTCGATCAGCGCGAGCAGGAGGGTTTTCACAATAACTTGCAGGTCGGCATCCTCATGCCGACAATCAGTAATGGCGGCACGAGGATGCCGACCTGCGGTTTCATCTGTTTCGCAAGTATAGACCAGTTGCCAGACTCCGCCACGTGAGCCGTCCGGAACCGGTAGAATGCGCGGTGCCGGTAACCACCGTGGATGGAGACATCGTGTGTTCGCGCTGCAAAATATCAAGCATGCCTGTAACGGCCAGCAGGTGCTGCACGTCCCGAACTGGCAGGTGGAGCAGGGCGCGCACTGGCTGTTGCTGGGACCTTCGGGCAGCGGCAAGACCACGCTGCTGCATATTCTTGCCGCGCAAGCCCACTGCCGGCAGCGTCACCGTCGCCGGGCAGGACCTGGGGGTATTGCCGCAAGCCGCGCTCGATCGTTTCCGGGGCCGGCATGTCGGCATCGTGCTGCAGCGTCTGCATCTGGTGGCCGTGACCGGTTGGATCTGGGTGCCCGCCGAACTGTGGTTGATCGCGCTGGCGCTGGGCGTGGGCATCGTCGCGGCCCTGCTGCCGGCCTGGCGCGCTTATCGTACCGACATCGCCCGGACGCTGGCCCGGGGATGACGGTTGCGCCTGGAAACCGGATTTGGATTAGAATCCGCATCTCGAATTGCGCTGCCAGGGGGGCTTGTAAAGCGCATCATGGCGCAGGCCGAAATACGGGGATTGAGGCGGGAGCTCGCGATGAGATTGTTCATGATCTGGTTTTTTTGCGTTGTTGCCCGGTTTGCAGACCGCGGTCCCGCCGTCGTGCGCGTTCTGCCTGCCCGCCGGGCCCGACCAGCTGGTCGAGGTGCAGGCCAGGACCGCGGTCAAATACGGCTTCGAACCTATTGTCGTTTCCGGCAAGTTTGCGGTGCTGAAAGACGATGAGATGGGCCTGTATTACCGCCTTACCGACGCCGTCGCGGCGGTTCAGTAGGCGTCCCTCAAAACGGCAGGTCAAGTGTTGAAACGCGCGCTGCTGCAACTCGTTTGCGCTTTTCTGCTGCTTTTCTCGCAGCAAAGCGCTCTCACTCACGCAGCGTGGCATGCTCGCGGGCAGCCTCCGGCGCAGCACGACAGCAAAGACAAGGCTTCCTTTCACGGCGGCCTGTGCGATCTGCATGTGGCATTCAGCACGGTGCTGGGCGGTGCGCATGCCAGTCCGGCACATCATCCGGCGCAAGAGTGCGTTGACGAGCGCATCGCACAACGTCCCCGCCGGCACCATGTCGTAGACTTACTTGTCCCCCTTTCACGCGGTCCCCCTGCTTTCCTTTGACATGGTTTGAGACTGCCGGCACTGCCGGCAGCGGTGTTCCATTCATGTCGCAAGGAGAGCTCAAGTGTTCGGAATACGTTCGATCGGCACGGCCATGGCGCTCGTGCTGGCTGTCCCGCTGCCGGTTGTGGGGCAGGACGCCGAACTCGCGAAAATCCGCGAGGAAATCAGGCAGATGAAGGATGTCTACGAGCAGCGCATACAGGCGCTGGAAAAACGGCTGGCCGAGGCGGAAGCCAAAGCCGGCAAGGCGGAGCAAAGCGCGGCCAGCGCCGAGTCGGCCGCGACCGCCGTGGCAAACCGCGGCGGAGAAAATGCTTTCAACCCGGCGATCTCGCTGGTTCTGCAGGGCACTTACGCGAGGACTTCGCAGGACCCCAACAGTTTCAAAATCACGGGGTTCGTGCCGTCAGGCGGTGAAGTCGCTCCGCCGAAACGCAGTTTCAGCCTCGCGGAAACCGAGCTTGTTATCGCCGCCAACATCGATCCCTATTTCCGCGGTGTCGCGATCACATCGCTCGCACCCGAAGGCGGCGCGTCCGTCGAGGAGGCGTACTTCCAGACGCTCGCGCTGCCGCGGGGTCTCACGCTCAAGGGCGGCCGTTTTTTCTCGGGTATCGGCTATCAGAACGAACAACACCAGCATGTGTGGGATTTCCAGGACGCCCCGCTGCCGTACAAGGCCTTTCTTGGCAAGCAGCTCAAACAGGACGGTGTTCAGCTCAAGTGGATCGCGCCGACGGATTTGTTTGTCGAGCTGGGCGCAGAGCTTTCCAGCGGCGACAAATTCCCGGGCAGCGACCGCAACAAGAACGGCATCGGCGGCAGCTCGATATTCGGCCATATCGGCGGCGATATCGGCGCGAGCTACGCCTGGCGCGCCGGCCTGTCCTACCTTAAGGCATCGCCGCAGAACCGCCGCTACGATGATACCGAGAGCACGGGCGTTGGCACCATCACCAACAGCTTCACGGGCGGCAGCAAGCTGTGGCTCGCTGATTTCGTCCTGAAGTGGGCGCCCAACGGCAATGCCACGATCACCAACTTCAAGCTGCAAGGCGAATATTTCCGGCGCCGGGAGGACGGCAATCTGACGTTCGATACCACTCGTCTCACCGCGACGCCTAACCTGAGCGGGTCATTCAACAGTAGGCAGTCGGGATGGTACCTGCAGGGTGTATGGCAATTCATGCCGCACTGGCGCGCCGGTTATCGCCATGACACGCTGCGTTATGGCACCGTCAACAACGGCATCGTGGCGGGCGGCGCCGGCCCGACTGCGGCGGACTTCCCGCTGCTCGCGAATTACAGCCCGTCGCGCAACACGCTGATGTTCGACTGGAGCCCGACCGAGTTCAGTCGCATCCGGCTGCAGCTTGCGAAAGACAAATCGCGCCTCGGTGCCGCCGATAACCAGGTCTTTCTGCAGTACATCCATAGCCTGGGCGCGCATGGTGCCCACAGGTTCTGAACTGCTGTTGAATCCGAAGAAAGGTCACGACAATGATCAAATGGTTCAGACACATTGTTACGGCTGCCGCGCTGCTGGGCGTGCCGCCGGCATTTGCCGCGCTGAATGTTTTCGCGTGCGAGCCCGAGTGGGGCGCGCTGGCCAAGGAGCTGGGCGGCGACAAGGTGAGCGTTTACACGGCGACCGGCGCGCTGCAGGACCCGCATCATGTCGAAGCGCGGCCGAGCCTGATCGCACGCGCGCGCAACGCCGATCTCATGGTATGCACCGGCGCCGAGCTCGAGGCGGGGTGGCTGCCGCTGGTGCAAGCGCAGGCGGGCAATCCGAAAATCCGCGCCGGGCAACCCGGTTACTTCGAGGCGGCGCGTTACGTGGTGCTGCTGGAAGTTCCGCAGCGGGTTGATCGCGCAATGGGCGACGTG
>JAIESJ010000118.1 GCA_019746155.1 Burkholderiales bacterium | reverse complement strand
GGGAAGCTGCGTCCAGTGCCACAGAATCCGCTCGCGCAGCGCGATTCCCTCGCTCTGGGTGCAGATCGCGGCAATCATCTCCACTCCCGCGCCACGCGTATCGATCCACAAGCCAATTGCCATCCCGAGCGTTCCGGTCACCAGCATCACCTGCGCCGCCGTCAGTCCCACGTGCGCCGGCCGCAGCCAACCTAGCATCACGAGGCCGGAAAAGATAATGGCGCCGTTGGCGACAAACCAGACGGCATCTGCCAAAGACCGTGGCGGCGCAAGCATGCCCAGCAGCACGATCACGGCAATGAAGATCATCGCGGCCGGGGCTGCGAGCTTCATCCGGTCATGTGCTGCGATTGCCTGCATTCTTGTTACTCACGCAGCACGCAAGGGCGCCGACCGGTTCCAGCGCGCAAGGATGCGTTCGTAATCTTCAGGCGTGTCCAGGTCCACCGTATATCGGTCGTGCCGCGCATTGAACACAAAAACTTCCTCGGGATGGTCGGCAATCAGCTTGCGGCAGCCGATGTTCTTCCGCCCCGAGGCGACCTCGGGCGTGTGGCTCGCAGAGAACAGCACCGGATTACCGCGCTGACCCTGGAAGTGCGGCACCACGATCGAGCCACGGGACATCGAGACATACACCTCGGCCAGCGCGCGATAGTCGTCGGGCGCCAGCAACACCTGATCGGCCAAGCAGACCATGATCGCATCGCATGGTACCGACAGGATTGCAACACCGGCAGCTACCGAAGTCATCTGGCCTTCCTCGTAGCGCGGATTCGGCTGAAACCGCACCGGAAGATCAGACAGCGCATCGAACACTGCGCGGCCATTGAATCCGGTCACGATCACCACTTCCTCTGGACCGCTTTCAAGCAGTGAACGTACCGTATGCCGCACAACAGGCTCGCCCGCAATCGGCAGCAGCAGCTTGTGCCGCCCCTGCATGCGGCTCGATGTGCCCGCGGCGAGCACAACTGTGGAAAATCTCATGCCGTCTCCGTCGTCATCAGTTGACGTGCAATCTCGAGATATTTGGCGGGATCACGCTCGAATTCCACTTTGCAGCCATCGCAACAGAAGTAGTGCGACATGCCGCCGTACTCAATGACATGCAGCGCAGTCGCCTTGTCTATCGCGGCGCGGCAGACAGGGTTTGCGTACTGGCTGGACTTGGCATTGATCGTCTGGTTGTCGCGCGCCGGGAATACGTGCAGCGCAGCCGTTGTAGTTGCACTACCCGGCTTGGCGGGCGCCGATCCGCGTACTTGCGCCCCCCGCAAGCAGGCGACCACGCCCGCGACAGTGGCGAGCGCAACTTCTTCCGGCACAGCGGCGCCGATATCGGGACCGGCGGGAGCGTGCAGGTCAGCAAGCCGTTCCGGCGCGATGCCCCGCTCGCCCATGAGCTGCCGCAGGCGTTCGGCCTTGCGTGCGCTCGCGACGAGCAGTATGGCCTGGGCCGGACTGCGCAATGCCGCCTCGAGCGCGGCCTCGTCGCCTTCGCCCTGGGTCGCAATGAGAACGATACGAGGTGCCAGCGCAGCGGCCTCGCCGGCATCGAATCCGGGCAGGCGCGCAACCGCGTCCGGGACCCCGGTTGTTGCTCCAGCGGTAGCGACCCGCAAGCCGATGCGCTGCCCAAGTGCAGCTGCCTCGCGGGCACAGGGCGTATTCCCCATCACGAGCAGGAGCGGCGCGGGCATGTGCGGCTGGATAAACAACTCGATGGTGCCGTTGCTCGCGCACGGCATCGCATGAATTTCAACGCCCGCATCGGCGAGGGCGCCGTCGTTGCTGATGCGCACCAGTTTCGGGGTGTCAGCCTGCATGGCAGCCTGTGCGGCACGGGTGACGACGCCTTTCGCGCATCCGCCGCCGATCCAGCCATGAATAGTGCCGTCGGGCTCGATGATGGCCTGGGCCCCGACTGTTGCGAAGATCGGGGAAACCGCGCGCACTACCGTCGCTATTGCGAACGGTTGTCCGGCCGCGCGCAGCTTGCCGGCGCGCTCAAGTATGTCATCGACAGTCATGTCAGTGTTTCCAGCAATTGCGGAAGCACTCGCTCGATGCTCGCGAGATTTGCGCCCGGCGCGAGCAGGTCGAGATGCGGCAAGGCCGCCTGCATCGCGCGGCTCACCGGCGCATAGCCCTGGCGCGCGGCAAGCGGATTGAGCCAGACGATGCGGCGTGCGCGCCGCCTCAACTGCGCGAGCGCCTGCGCAAGGTCCTTCGGCTCGCCGGTGTCGTAACCATCGCTGACGATCACCACTGCGGTACGCGAATGCACTAGGGCGCAGCCGTATTCACGATTGAAGGCGGCAAGGCATTCGCCGATGCGCGTGCCGCCGGCCCAGCCGGCCGACAGCAACTGCAGCTGTTCCTGCGAGCGCCATGGATCGGGATCGCGCAGCGCCTGGGAAACCCCGTTCAAGCGCGTGTGATAGATGAAGCAATAAATATCCGGCAGCGCCGCGGTAAGTGCGCGCGCCAGCCGCAAATAGAAAAAACTGTACAAGCTCATGGAACGGCTGACGTCGAGCAACAGCACGAGCCGCGGCCGCTCCCGCCTGCGCTCACGCCACGCAAGTTCAAACGGCCAGCCGCCCCGGCTGACGCTGCGCCGGATCGTGCGCGCGAAATCGAGCCGCCTGCCGTACGCGCCGATGCGCTCTCGCCGCAGGCGCAGGTGCCGCAGCCGTGCCGCGAAGCGCTGCATCAGTGCCTCGATCGCCCGCGTCTCGTCGGGCTGGTTCAGGTGCCGAAAATCCGCCTGTGCGAGAGATTCCTCCTGGCTGGCCCCGTGCTTGGCGGCGGAGCCGGCATCGTTGTCGGGCGCGGCACCTTCTGCCTGGGCGGCCGGCATGCCTTCGCTCCCGTCCCGGCCATCGCTCTTCCTTGAGAGCCGCCCCGTGCCAGCGGAGCGGCTTTCGGCCAGCGCCTGTCGATTGGGCGGCAAAAAATAGGCCTCGAACAACTCGTCGAAGCGGCGCCATTCGTCTCCGCGCCCGCACAGAAGCGCCTTGAGCTGCCAACGCAGCACTTGTGGCTCCAGCAACCCGCCGCGCCCGGCGGCGTCGAGAATATCGCCGGCCTGTGCGGTACCGATCCGGAAGTCATTGGCGCGCAAGAACGAACCAAACCCGGCAAGTCGCGCAACAAGGATTTCGCCGAGTACAAAGTTGTTGCCTGCAGTGTCGGCAGTCGTCAACATGTGGCAACGATGCGCGCAACAGCTTCGCGCGTGAGTTCAGCGCGGTCTTCGCGCGTTTTGATCAGCACCGATAAGCAGTCCATGATGCGGTCCGTGCCCTCTTCGTCGAGAGTGGTCACGCCCAACCCGAGCAGCGCGGCGACCCAATCGAGGGTTTCGGCGATGCCCGGTTTCTTGCGGAGATCCATCTGCCGCAGCGACTGCGCGAATTCGACCGCCTGCCGGGCGAGCTTCGCGGACGCTTGCGGATGCCGCGTCTCGACGATCAGCAATTCCTTCTCAAAGCTCGGGTAGTCGAGGTAGTGATACAGACAGCGCCGGCGCAAAGCATCGGAAAGCTCGCGCGTGCTGTTCGAGGTCAGCACGACGAAAGGACGGCTTTGCGCGCGAACCGTACCCAGCTCCGGGATGGACATCTGGAAATCCGAGAGCAATTCGAGCAAATACGCCTCAAATGCTTCGTCGGCGCGGTCGATCTCGTCGATCAACAGCACAGGCGGCTCATCGCAGGTGATGGCGTCGAGCAGCGGCCGTTTGAGCAGAAACCGCTCCGAGAAAATATCCGCTTCCTTGTGGGCGGCATCCCGGCCATCGCTCTCAAGCGCCTTGATCGCCAGCAGTTGGCGCTGGTAGTTCCACTCGTACATCGCCGCGTGAGCGTCGATGCCCTCGTAGCACTGCAGACGGATCAGCCTGGTGTCGCGCAAAGCAGCGAGCGCTTTGGCCACTTCCGTCTTGCCGACGCCGGCCTCGCCTTCCAGCAACAACGGCCGCGGCATGTCGAGCGTCAGCAACAGCGTGGCCGCGAGGCTGCGCTCAGCCACGTAGCCGTATTGCTGCAACTGCTGCTGGAGCGCAACTATGGCATTCATGCGGTCCATACACACACTGGGTTATGCGCTCAGGTTGGTTTGCGCGAGAACAACCCGTGGAACCAGTCCCGGACGATAGCCCACAGGAAAGCGAACGCGTTTAACTCCGAAATCGGCGCAGGCGTTGTTGCGGCCCCGGCCGGTCCGGCAGCCTCCCGAAGGGCTTGCACCTGGTTTGCAAAATTGGCGGCGAATTGCTTGAGAATCTGGTCCGCGACGGTATTCATCATGCGCCCGCCGAAGGCCGCCGCCTTGCCCGTCATCGCAACTTCGCTCTTGCCGACCAGATTGCTGGTGCCGTCAGCCGCAGTTTCGATGTATGCAGTAAGGTGCATGGTAGCGCCCGAGGTGCCGCTGGTATCGGAGCCTTTGCCGATCAGGCACAGGGAGCGCTTGGCGCTGTCGATATCCTTGACCGCGATATTCCCCTTGAACGACATCGTTGCCGGGCCGAAGCGAACCGTCACGGCACCTTTATAGTTCGCATTGTCGATGCGCTCGGTAATCCTGGCTCCGGGCATGCACTCCGCAACACCTTGGATGTTCTGGAGAAACTCCCATGACACATCCGCTGAGGCAGGCAACGGAAATGTTTTTTCGATTACGATTTTCATGTTATGGCAACTAGGAAACCTCCGCGACTTGTGGCCGCGGAGGAAGTTTCAGGAGATCAGCGCTTGTCCAGCCCCAGCGCATGGCACTGCTGCCAGACGCGGTAGCTGTTGTGCGGCATGTTCATGTGCGTAACGCCCAAGTGGGCGAAGGCATCGACCACCGCTGCCGTGAAGCAGGGAATCGAACCGACATGCGGCGATTCCGCCACGCCCTTGGCGCCGATCGGATGATGCGGTGACGGCGTGACCGTGTAGTCGGTTTCCCATTTTGGGGTCTCCACCGTGGTCGGCACAAAGTAATCCATCAGCGTGCCGCCGAGCACGTTGCCCGACTCGTCATAGGGCAGTTCCTGCCCCATGGCAACGGCGAAGCCCTCGGTCAGACCGCCATGGATCTGGCCTTCGATGATCATCGGGTTGATGCGCGTTCCGCAGTCGTCCAGCGCATAGAAGCGCCGCACTTTCGTCTCGCCGGTGAACCGGTTGATGTCGAGCACACAGAGATAAGCACCGAAAGGGAAGGTGAAGTTTGGCGGATCATAATAATCCATCGCTTCCAGCCCCATCTCCATGCCCTCCGGTACATTGTTGTAAGCAGCCCACGCCACTTCCTTGATGGTTTTGGACTGGTCCGGCGACCCTTTCACGACGAAACGATCGAGATCGAACTCCAGATCGTCCGGGCTCACCTCGAGCAGGTGTGCTGCGATTTTGCGGGCTTTCTCGCGAATCTTGCGTGATGCCCGAGCGACCGCCGCGCCTGCAACCGGCGTCGAGCGCGAGCCGTAGGTGCCAAGCCCGTAGGGCGCCGTCGCGGTATCGCCTTCCTCGACATGAATCACCGAGGCGGGAATACCCGCCTCCGAGGCAATGATCTGGGCATAAGTCGTCTGGTGGCCCTGGCCCTGCGTGATCGTGCCCATGCGCGCAATGGCTGATCCGTCCGGATGGACGCGGATCTCGCACGAATCGAACATACCCACGCCGAGGATGTCGCACATCTTCGAGGGGCCGGCGCCGACGATTTCAGTAAAGGTCGAAATGCCGATGCCCATCAGCCATTCGTTATTCGGATC
>JAIESJ010000206.1 GCA_019746155.1 Burkholderiales bacterium | reverse complement strand
CGCAGCGGTGGGACGGTTGACGCTCATCTCCACGTCACCCAGCAGCATGTTGGCGCGCACGCACAGGCGGTGATGCGCCAACGCCTTGCCGAGAAAAGGACGCGCCGCCTCCGGGCGGGACTGCATGATCTCGTTGCCTGCCAGCTCGCAGTAGAAATTTGCAATCTCCTTCTGGTGCGACTGGCCGGTGACGGTTTCGAGCTTCCCGGCAGTGCCGATCGCTTTCTGCCAGTCCTTCTCCTGCTCGTAGATTTCCAGCAGGAACTTGAGCGCCGCTTCGGCGTGCGCCGTGTCTTCCAGTTTCAGGAACAGCTCCTCGGCGCGGTCGAGCAGGCCTGCCTTGAGATAATCCTGCGCGAGCTCGAACAGCGCGGCAAGTTTTTTGTCCTGGGCAAGATCCGGGCGCTCGACCAGGTTCTGGTGCATGCGGATGGCGCGCTCGAGCTCGCCGCGCCGGCGGAACAGCGATCCGAGCGCGAAATGCAGCTCGATGGTCTGGGGGTCGACCTTCACCACCTCGATGAAGGCCTCGATCGCCTTGTCCTGCTGCTCGTTGAGCAGGAAGTTGAGTCCCTTGAAATACGACATCGGCGGCGCGCGCGACTCCGACAGCAGCTGCTTGATGTCGATGCGCGCGGCGAGCCAGCCCAGGCCGAAGAACAAAGGCAGGACAAGCAGCCATCCGTATTCAATTTCCATGACGGGTCGCTGAAAAAACGCGCGGTCTCATGCCGCGTCCGGCGGATTGGCGGACGCCGCATCGCCGCCGCTGCCGGTCTGCGTCCGCAGTTCGCGCTTCAATGCAATGATCTCGCGCCGCTGGCGGAACAGATACGTGAGGCTTGCCACGATACCGATCGCGATGCCGGCGCACAAGAACACCAGCAAAACGAATACCAACGGCGCCTGCCATTCATGCCCGAGGTAATAACGCACCGTCACCGTCTCGGTATTCTTGATGGCGAAGCTCAGGACCAGCACGAACAGCGCGAATTTGAAAAGCCAGAGCAGGTAACGCATGGTTCCATGAGGATATCACGGGAAGCCGCCGGACAAAAAAAACGGCATGATCTTTCGATTATGCCGCCGCAAACAAACGATGCCTAAGTGGTTTCTACTTGTTATTTCTTCAAATCCACGCGTTCCCGGAGTTCCTTGCCCGCCTTGAAGTGCGGAACGTATTTCGCAGGCACCTGCACTTTTTCACCCGACTTCGGATTGCGCCCGGTGCGCGGCGGACGGTAATTGAGGCCGAAACTGCCGAACCCCCTGATCTCGATGCGCTGGCCCTGGGACAGGCTTTTGGCCATTGCATCCAGAATCATTTTCACCGCGAGCTCGGCGTCCTTCGCCACCAGCTGCGGATAGCGCGCCGCAAGTTTTGCGATCAGCTCCGACTTGGTCATGGTGCCCCCTTATTGTTGAGTATTGGCCGTATCCAGTTTGGCCTTGAGCAAGGCGCCCAGGTTGGTCGTGCCGGTGCTTGCCTGCTTGTCCGAAGCCAGTTTCCGCATCGCTTCGGCCTCCTCCGCCATATCCTTGGCTTTGATCGACAAATTGATGGTGCGGTTCTTGCGATCGATGTTGATGATCATCGCCGTCACCGTATCGCCTTCCTTGAGCCGGGTCCGGATGTCTTCGACGCGGTCGCGCGCCACCTCGGATGCACGCAGATAGCCCTCGATGTCGGCGTCGAGCTGAATTACCGCTCCTTTGGCGTCGATCGACTTCACCGTTCCGGTGACGACCGAATTCTTGTCGTGCGCGGACACGTAGCCGGTGAACGGGTCGCCGTCGAGCTGCTTGATGCCCAGCGAAATGCGCTCGCGCTCGACGTCGATCGACAGCACCATCGCCTCGGTTTCCTCGCCCTTCCGGTAGTTGCGGACCGCTTCCTCGCCGGGCTGGCTCCACGACAGATCCGACAGGTGCACCAGGCCGTCGATGCCGCCGGGCAGGCCGATGAAAATGCCGAAATCGGTGATCGACTTGATCTGGCCGCGCACCTTGTCGCCTTTCTTGTGGTTCATCGCGAACTCTTCCCACGGGTTGGGCATGCACTGCTTCATGCCGAGGGAAATGCGGCGGCGCTCCTCGTCGATTTCGAGCACCATGACTTCGACTTCATCGCCCAACTGCACCACTTTCGACGGATGCACGTTCTTGTTGGTCCAGTCCATTTCGGAGACGTGAACCAGGCCTTCGATGCCCTGCTCGATCTCGACGAACGCACCGTAGTCGGTAAGATTGCTGACCTTGCCGAACAGCCGCGTTCCGGTCGGGTAGCGCCGCGACAGCCCCACCCACGGATCTTCGCCGAGCTGCTTCATGCCCAGCGACACGCGGTTTTTCTCCTGGTCGAACTTGAGTACCTTGGCTTCGATTTCGTCGCCGACCGCCAGAATCTCCGACGGATGCTTGACGCGACGCCAGGCGAGGTCGGTGATGTGCAGCAGGCCATCGATGCCGCCCAAGTCGACGAACGCGCCGTAATCGGTGATGTTCTTGACGATGCCCTTGACCACCGCGCCCTCCTGCAGGTTAGCCAGCAGCGCCTCGCGTTCGGCGCCCTGGCTCGCTTCCAGTACTGCGCGCCGCGACACCACGACGTTGTTGCGCTTGCGGTCGAGCTTGATGACCTTGAACTCCATCTGCTTGTTTTCGTACGGCGTCGTGTCCTTGACCGGCCGGATATCGACCAGCGAACCGGGCAGGAAGGCACGGATGCCATTCACCATCACGGTGAGACCGCCCTTGACCTTGCCGTTGATCGTGCCCTGCACCACCGTGCCCTTCTCGAGCGCCTCTTCGAGATCGAGCCACGCTGCCAGTCGCTTCGCCTTGTCGCGCGAGAGCCGGGTTTCGCCGTAGCCATCCTCGAGCGCTTCGATCGCAACCTTGACGAAATCACCGGGCTTGGCCTCGATCTCGCCGCGGTCGTTCAGGAATTCTTCAGCCGCAATATAGCTTTCCGATTTGAGCCCGGCATTGACCACTACGAAATTGTTGTCGACGCGTATGATTTCAGCGGTGATCACCTCACCGACCCGCATTTCCTTGTGGGACAGGCTTTCTTCAAAGAGTGCGGCGAAATTCTCAGCGGACCCTGATGCCGGGGAAGAAGTTTTTATCATTAAGATTCAATGTGTTAGATAAACCCGTCGTGGCGACGGGGTACGTTAAAAAAACCATGCGTCTCGTTGACTCATGGCGCCCGCAGCGCTTGTCTGTAACGCGCCACCACTTCTGCCACCGCCGCTTCCACCGTCAATGCAGTGGTATCGAGACAGACGGCCTCAGCGCATTTCTGCAGCGGCGCTACCGCCCTTGCGCTGTCACGCGCGTCGCGATCGCGAATATCCTGCAAAAGGGCGTCCATGTTAGCACTCATTCCTTTTTCCATCAACTGTTTATACCTTCGTTCCGCACGCGCCTCGGGAGTGGCCGTCAGGAAAATCTTGAGCACGGCGTCGGGGAACACCACCGAGCCCATGTCGCGTCCGTCTGCGACCAGCCCGGGCGGCCGGCGGAACGCCTGCTGGCGAGCCAGCAGCGCTTGCCGTACCCGCGGCAGGGCGGCCACCCTGGACGCGGCGGCGCTGATCTTCTCATCGCGGATCGCAGCAGTGACCTCTTTCTGATTCAGCCACACGCCTTCATTAAATTTTACATTTAAATTCAATGCAATATCACTGATTCTTGATTCTTCTTCGAGATTTATGCCGGCTTCCAGCGCGGCCAACGCCACCAGCCGGTAGAGCGCCCCGCTGTCGAGATAATGGAAGCCGAGTTCGCGGGCGACGAGCTGGGCAACCGTGCCCTTGCCGGAAGCCGAAGGGCCGTCGATGGCTATGACGGGAGGCAAGTGTTGCTCCACCATCAATGTTTCGCCACGGCACGGGTCACGAAGCCGTCTCCGAAATCTCGGCCAGCACAGCGAAATATTCGGGGAAGGTCTTGGCCACACACCCCGGCTCGTTGATGCGCACGCCTACCCCGCCCAACGCCGCCAGCGAAAAACTCATGGCCATGCGGTGGTCGTCGTAGGTATCGATGGTAGCGGGCCGCAAGGCGGCCGGAGGCGTGATCCGCAGCCAGTCCGGGCCCTCCTCGACCTGCGCCCCCAGCTTGCGCAGCTCGGTAGCCATGGCGGCGATGCGGTCGGTCTCCTTGACCCGCCAGCTGCCGATGTTGCCCAGCCGGCTCGGGCCGTCGGCAAACAGCGCCGCCACCGCGATGGTCATTGCGGCATCGGGAATATGGTTGAAATCGGCGTCGATCGCGTGCAGCTTGCCGCGCCCGGCCGCCGCCCCGGCCGTCGCCTCGATCCAGTTCTCCCCCATCGTAACCTTGGCGCCCATGAGTTCAAGAGCCTCGGTAAAACGCACATCGCCCTGGATGCTGGCCCGCCCCACCCCCTCCACCCGCACCGGGCCGCCGCCGGTGAGCCCGCTGATCGCGCCCGCCGCCAGAAAATACGAGGCCGAGGAAGCATCGCCCTCGACATAGATCTCGCCGGGACTCGTGTAGCGGCAATCCGCCGGCACGACGAAACGCGCCCAGCCCTCGCGCTCCACGTTAACGCCGAACCTGTGCATGGTGTTGAGCGTGATGTCCACATAGGGTTTGGAGATCAGTTCGCCCTTCACCTTCACCTCGGTGCGGGCGCCGGTGAGCGGCAGGGCGAGCAGCAGCGCGGTGAGGAACTGGCTCGAAACGTCGCCGCGTATGGCGACCTCGCCGCCCGCGCGCAGCGCCGCCGGGCGAATCGCCAGCGGCGGATAGCCGGGCTGACCCAGATATTCGATGTCGGCGCCGAGGTGCCTCAAGGCGTCCACCAGATCGCCGATCGGCCGCTCGTGCATGCGCGGCACGCCCGTCAGCCGGTAGTGGCCGCCGGCGAACGCCAGCACCGCCGTCAGCGGGCGAAACGCGGTGCCGGCATTGCCGAGAAAGAGTTCCGCAGCCTTCACCGCGAACGCGCCTCCGGTGCCATGTACCTTGAGCGTTCCATCCCCCGCGCTTTCGCAGACGACACCCAGGCTGCGTAACGCGTCGCGCATGCGGCGGGTGTCGTCGGAATCGAGCAGGTCGCGGATGCGCGTATTCCCCTCGGCCAGGGCGGACAGCAGCAGGATGCGGTTGGAGATGCTCTTGGACCCCGGCAGCTTCACCGTGCCGCGCACGCGGCGGAGGGGGGCAAGATCGAGGTAGTCCAAGGTATTCGCTCTCTCCGATCGGCCGGGTTCAGGCGCGGGCCGGCCTGATCAATCGCGCTTCAGCCATTTGCCGCGCACCGCGCGCGCGCGCTCGAACATGCGCTCGAGCGTTGCGCCGTCGCCGCCCTCGATCGCCGACCTCACGCTCTCGAGCTCGTCTTCGTATGCGTCGAGCGCCGCGAGCAGCGCATCGCGGTTGGCGACACAGATGTCGCGCCACATTTCGGGTGAACTGCCGGCAATGCGCACCGTATCGCGCAGGCCGCCGCCGGAAAAGCCTAACAGTTTTTTCGCGTCAGGACGCCGCGCCAGCGCATTGACCAGGGCGAACGCCAGCACATGCGGCAAGTGGCTGACGGCGGCGAAAATCGCGTCGTGCTCCTTCGCCTCGAGCCGCACGATGCGCGCGCCGCACAACCGCCACGCGGAACGCACCACGCTGAGTGCCCGCGCCGCGGTTTCGGGCTGCGGCGTGATGATCACATTCCTGCCGCGGTAAAGATCGGGTAGCGCCGCCGCCGCACCGCTTTTT
>JAIESJ010000026.1 GCA_019746155.1 Burkholderiales bacterium | reverse complement strand
GCGGTGGAGGCGACTTTTACCAGCACCACATGATCCAGCCCGACGCGGTTGAAGCTGTTCTCGAGCGCGATTACGCCCTGGATTTCGTGTGCCTTGATCATGGCGGTGAGCACATCGCGCATCACCAGCGGTTTTTTGCCGGCAGCCACGGCGTTGCGCGACAGCCAGTCGGCGGCGGCGAGGATGCCGCCGAGGTTGTCGGAAGGGTGCCCCCATTCCGCCGCGAGCCAGGTGTCGTTGAAGTCCAGCCAGCGGATCATGCAGCCGATGTTGAATGCCGCCATCACCGGATCGAGCTGGAATGGCGTGCCCGGCACTTTGGCGCCGTTGGGCACGAGGGTACCGGGCACGATCGGCCCTAGCAGCTTGATGCAGGCGGGATAGGACAGCGCTTCCAGTCCGCAACCCAGCGTGTCCATCAGACACAACCGTGCAGTGTTGTAGGCCTCCGCACTTTTTATTGGCGTTTTCGCGACGTAGTCGGCGATGTCGGTCAGGACTTTGTCGGGCTTGGGGCGGGCATTGGAGATGTGCGAGGACATTTTTGGATTCCTAAAAAATCAAAAGCCGAACACGAAGGACACAAAGGACGCAAAGGAAAAACCAGAAAAATCATCGCGTTGCTTCGTGTCCTTTGTGTTATCGCTTTTTCATTTCTTGTTTTTGCTTTGCAACCCTTTGCGTCAATGCTTTTATTTGTTTCCTTTGACGGTCTTACCGCGCTGGTCGATCGGCACGAACTTGAGGTTTTCCGGGCCGGTGTAGACCGCCGTCGGGCGGATGATCTTGTTGTCGATGCGCTGCTCGATCACATGCGCTGCCCAGCCGCTGGTGCGCGCAATCACGAAAATCGGCGTGAACATCGGCGTCGGAATGCCCATCTTGTGGTACGACACCGCGGAGAACCAGTCGAGGTTGGCGAACATTTTCTTCTCGCGCATCATCACCGTCTCGATGCGTTCGGCGATATTGAACATGGCCATGTCGTGGGTGTTTTTCGACAGCGTGCGCGCGACTTCCTTGATCACTTTGTTGCGGGGGTCGGCGATGGTATAGACCGGATGGCCGAAGCCGATGATGACCTCTTTGTTGGCGAGGCGCGTGACGATGTCGTTTTCCGCTTCATCAGGGGTCTGGTAGCGGCTCATCACCTCGAATCCGACTTCGTTGGCGCCGCCGTGCTTGGGGCCTCTGAGCGCGCCGATCGCGCCGGTGATCGCCGAATACATGTCGGAGCCAGTGCCGGCGATGACGCGGGCAGTGAAGGTCGAGGCGTTGAATTCATGCTCGGCGTAGAGGATGAGCGAAGTGTGCATGGCCTTCACCCAGAAATCCTGGGGGGGACGTCCGTGCAGCAGATGCAGGAAGTGGCCGCCGATCGAGTTGTCGTCGGTTTCGACATCGATGCGCCGGCCATGGTGGCTGTAGTGATACCAGTAGAGCAGCATCGAGCCGAACGAGGCCATCAGCCGGTCGGCGATGTCGCGCGCGCCGGCCAGGTTGTGGTCATCCTTTTCCGGCAGCACCGTACCCAGCACGGAACAGCCGGTGCGCATCACGTCCATCGGGTGCGCCGCAGCGGGCACGCGTTCCAACGCCTCGCGCACCGACTCGGGCAGGCCGCGCATCGATTTCAGCTTGGTCTTGTAGCCGGCGAGTTCGGCGCTGGTGGGCAGCCTGCCGTGCACCAGGAGATAGGCGATTTCCTCGAACTCGCATTGGTCGGCGATGTCGAGGATGTCATAGCCGCGGTAGTGCAGATCGTTACCCGTGAGGCCGACGGTGCACAGCGCGGTATTGCCCGCCGGGACGCCGGACAGCGCCACGGATTTCTTGGGCTTGGAGCCGGAAGGTGCTTCACTCATTTCGTTCTCCTTGTCGCAAAGAGAAAACGGGGCGGCGCGATTAACGAAGTCGCGCCTCCCCGTTCGCATCATTCAAATGTCCGGCTCAGCCGAGCAGGTGCTTGATCGAATCGCGTTCTTCATGCAGTTCCTTGAGCGTCGCCTGCATGCGCGAGCGGCTGAAATCGCTGATATCGAGACCTTTCACGATCTCGTATTTGCCGTTTTTGCAGGTCACGGGGTAGCCGTAGATGACACCTTCCGGAATGTCATAGCTGCCGTCGGAAGGAATACCCATGCTGACCCAGTCGCCATCGCCCGTACCGTAAATCCAGTTGCGAACGTGGTCCATCGCCGCGTTTGCCGCGCTGGCGGCGGAGGAAAGTCCGCGCGCTTCGATGATCGCCGCACCGCGCTTCTGGATGGTGGGGATGAAATAGTCTTCCACCCATTTCTGGTCGTTGATCAGTTTGGCTGCGTTTTGACCGTCGACCTCGGCGTGGAAAAGGTCCGGATACTGGGTAGCCGAATGGTTGCCCCAGACGGTCATTTTGCGCACGCTGGCCACCGGCCGGCCGGTTTTTTGAGCCACTTGGGTGAGCGCGCGGTTGTGGTCAAGGCGCATCATCGCCGAGAAATTTCCGGCTTGCAGCCCTGGCGCATTCTTCATTGTAATCAGGCAGTTAGTGTTGGCCGGGTTGCCCACGACGAGGACCTTGACGTCACGGCTTGCAACTTCCGACAGCGCCTTGCCTTGCGGACCGAAGATCTTGCCGTTGGCTTCGAGCAGGTCCTTGCGTTCCATGCCCGGGCCGCGCGGGCGGGCACCCACGAGCAGCGCCACGTCGGCGTCCTTGAATGCAACCATGGGGTCGGACGTGGCAACCATGCTTTGCAGCAGCGGGAAGGCGCAATCGTCGAGTTCCATCATCACGCCCTTGAGCGCCTTCTGCGCCTTTTCGTCGGGAATCTCGAGCAGCTGCAGGATCACCGGCTGGTCCTTGCCCAGCATCTCGCCGCTGGCGATTCTGAACAGCATGCTGTAGCCGATCTGGCCGGCGGCCCCGGTAACCGCGACGCGCATGGGACGTTTCATGGTTCAAACTCCTGAAATATGGAATGTAATTTTGTTGTTGTGGTGGAAAGCGGGACGTGATTAACGCGAGCCCGCTCGTTGAACGCTGCATCATAACTAATGCGGGGTAGCAGTGACAAGTTGTTAACTGCATACAAAATTCAACTGTCGGTTCAATTTTGGTAACGCTGCGCCCCTTCTGTGATGCGGTGAAAACTGTTAAAATCCGGAGTCTTGGCAGTCCCAAGAAGAAAGTCCCAGATGTCAAAATCCAGACCCAAACACCTCGATCTCACCAAGATACGGTTTCCGGTGATGGCCGTCGTATCGGGCATGCACCGGATCAGCGGCGCCGTGCTGTTTTTGTTCATCCCGCTGCTGCTGTGGCTGCTGCAGCAAAGCCTCGCCACGCCGCAGACGTTCGAAGCTTTCAGATCCGCGGTGGCCAGCCCGCTGCTCAAGCTCATATTACTGGGTCTGGTGTGGGCTTATCTGCATCATCTGTGCGCCGGCATTCGCCACTTGGCGCTGGATCTGGATCGCGGCACCGGGCTTGGCGCAGCGCGCGCCAGCAGCAAGGCGGTACTGATCGTGAGCATAGGCCTGACGCTGGTGGCGGGAGCGATGCTATGGTGAAACGCGAAGTGGTCGGCGCCCATTACGGACTGCGCGACTGGCTGGCGCAGCGCGTCACCGCGGTGGTCATGGCGATTTATACCCTGCTGCTCCTCGCGGTTCTGGCGGGCATGCCCAAACTCGATTACCCGCACTGGAAAGCGTTGTGGGCGCTGCCGGTAATGCGTTATGCGACGGTGCTGTTCCTGCTGAGCCTGTGCGTTCACGCGTGGGTCGGCATGCGCAATATTTTCATGGATTACATCAAACCCACCGACCTGCGGCTGACACTGCATGTCGTGGTGATCCTGGCGCTTGCCTGGTACGCGGTGTGGGCGGTGCAGATACTCTGGAGTGCGTAGAATATGGCGATAGCCAGGCGGCAGTTTGACGCGGTGGTGGTGGGGGCGGGCGGTTCGGGATTGCGCGCGGCGCTCGAACTGGCGGAGGCTGGCCTCAGGGTTGCCGTGCTCTCCAAGGTGTTTCCGACGCGCTCGCATACCGTCGCGGCGCAGGGCGGGGTGTCGGCCTCGCTTGGCAACGAGGAGGAGGACAACTGGCACTGGCACATGTACGACACCGTCAAGGGTTCCGACTATCTCGGCGACCAGGATGCGATCGAATTCATGTGCCGCAAGGCCAGTGAAGTCGTCTATGAGCTGGAACACTTCGGCATGCCGTTCGACCGGCTCGACAACGGCAAGATCTACCAGCGGCCGTTCGGCGGCCATACCCGCAATTACGGCGAGCGCGCGGTCAAGCGTGCGTGCGCGGCGGCGGATCGCACCGGCCACGCCATGCTGCATACGCTGTATCAGCGCAACCTGCGCGCCCACACCCAGTTCTTCGTCGAGTGGATGGCACTGGATATGATCCGCGATCAGGACGGCGACGTGCTGGGCGTCGTGGCGATGGAGATTGAAACCGGCGAGGTAATGATTTTCCAGGCGCGCGCCACGCTTTTGGCCACGGGCGGCGCCGGGCGCATCTACGCTGCCAGCACCAATGCCTTCACCAACACGGGCGACGGACTGGGCATGGCGGCGCGTGCCGGCCTGCCGCTTCAGGACATGGAGTTTTTCCAGTTTCACCCGACCGGAGTCTACGGTGCCGGCGTGTTGATCACCGAAGGCGTGCGTGGCGAAGGCGGGTTCCTGGTCAACAAGAACGGCGAGCGCTTCATGGAACGCTATGCGCCGACGGTCAAGGACCTCGCCAGCCGCGACGTGGTGTCGCGCGCCATGGCGACCGAGATCAAGGAAGGTCGCGGCGCCGGCAAGGAGGGCGACCATATCCTACTCAAGCTCGACCATCTCGGCCCCGAGGTCATCAACAAACGTCTGCCCGGCATCCGCGAGATCGCAATCAAGTTCGCCAATGTCGATCCGATCAAGGAGCCGATACCCGTCGTACCCACAGCGCATTACATGATGGGCGGGATTCCCGCCAACTATCACGGCCAGGTCGTTGCGCCCGGCCGGTCCGGTCCGGAGGAAGTGGTCAGGGGATTGTATGCGGCAGGTGAATGCGCCTGTGTGTCGGTACATGGCGCAAACCGCCTGGGCTGCAACTCATTACTGGATTTACTGGTGTTCGGAAGGGCGGCGGCCCAGCAGATCATCGACGACCTGAAGCGCAACCCGCATCTCAAGCCTTTGCCGGCCGATGCGGCAGACCGCCCGCTGGCGCGTCTGGCGCGTCTGGAAACACAGAAGGATGGCGAAAGCGTGGCGGAAGTGAGTGCGGCGATGCGCCGGGTGATGCAGGCTCACTGCGGCGTGTTTCGCTTCGGTGATTTACTCAAGCAGGGGGTCGACAGAATCAAGGAAGTGGCCGAGCGCGCCAGACACACCCGGATCAGCGACAAGAGCAGGGTGTTCAACACTGCGCGGGTGGAGGCGCTGGAACTGGACAACCTGATCGAAGTGGCGTTGGCGACAATGATTTCGGCGGAAGTGCGCACCGAGAGTCGCGGTGCGCACGCTCGCAGCGACTTCCAGCAGCGCGACGATTCCAACTGGTTGAAGCACACGCTATGGTACAAGGAAGGTAACCGGCTTGATTACAGGCCGGTGCATCTCAAACCCTTGACCGTGGAAACATTCGAGCCGAAGGCGCGGGTATATTGAGTGAGCAGTAAGCAGTCAGCGGAGCAATTGATGCGT
>JAIESJ010000280.1 GCA_019746155.1 Burkholderiales bacterium | reverse complement strand
GTGCATACCCGATATCATGGCACGGGCAAAACATTGCGTGATCGAATGCTCCCCAAAGCTTGAAAGCTTGTTCCGGCGTTCGTTCCCGACGGCGACGGTTTACGCGGCGACCCCGGAGCGACGAGTTCCGGACGAGATCGCGGCACGGGGAATCGACTGTGAAGTGCCGGCGGGTAGCCTTCCCCTTCATGTTCGCCGCCATGTCTCGGATTTCCCGCGGCAACCGGGGTATCTCAAGGCGGATCCGCAGCGCGTCGCCTATTGGCGGCGACGGCTGGACGGCCTGGGCGCAGGACTCAAGGTCGGCATTTCATGGCAGGGCGGCACTCACAAGACGAGGAGCCCGCTGCGCTCGATCCCGCTCGCGCAATGGCTGCCCATACTGCGCCGTCCCGGCGTGCGGTGGGTGAGTCTGCAATATGGCGATGCCGATGCGGCGCTCGCCGAACTCAGGACGCAGCACGGCATCCATGTCGCGCACTGGCAGGAAGCGATCGACGACTACGACGAGACCGCCGCGCTGATGGGGGCTCTCGATCTCACCATCAGCGTGTGCACTGCGGTCATCCATCTCGGCGGAGCGCTGGGGCGCCCGGTGTGGGTAATGGCGCCGCTGAGTCCCGAGTGGCGTTACGGAATTGCCGGGGAAACCATGCCTTGGTATCCTTCGGTGCACGTGTTTCGCCAGTCCGTATTCGGCGAATGGTCTCCCGTCATACTCAGGGTTGCCCGGCAGCTGGATGAACTCGGATGCAGCCCGGCTGGAAGGCCGAAAACCCATTGAATCAACCAGACATGATCAACGTTTTCATAGGCTACGACCGGCGCGAAGCGGTGGCGTTCAGTGTGCTTGCTTACAGCATCCAGACACGCGCTTCCGAACCGGTCGCGATTTCCCCCCTTATGCTGAGCCAGCTCAGAGGCGTGCTGACGCGGGAGCGCCACCCCTTGCAGTCTACCGATTTTTCGTTTTCACGCTTCCTGACGCCCTATCTTTCCGGTTATACGGGATGGTCGGTGTTCATGGACTGCGACATGCTGATGCTCGATGACATTGCCAAGCTCTGGGCGCTGCGTGACGACCGCTACGCGGTAATGGTCGTCAAGCACGAGCATGTGCCCAGGGAAACCGTCAAATTCCTCGGCGAGCCTCAGAGCAGGTACGAGAAGAAAAACTGGTCGAGCGTCATGCTTTTCAATAATGCCCGATGCCGCGCGCTTACGCCCGAATACGTCAACGCCGCCTCGGGCCTTGATCTGCATCAGTTCAAATGGCTCGAAAGCGACGACTTGATCGGCGCGCTGCCCGATCGCTGGAACCATCTGGTCGGCTACAATCCGCCCCGGCGCGATGCGGCGCTGGTCCATTACACGCTCGGCGGCCCGTATTTCGCTGCCTTTCGCGAATGCGAGTATGCGCAGCAATGGTTCGACGAGCGTGAAGCGATGCTGTGCGTGAGGGAGGATAGTCAATAATGGCCGGACGGCGGGCGCGACGGAACCACGCATGCTCGATGCATTGAAACGGCTGTTCGGCGGCACCGCGGCTGTGCCAGTGCCTGCGCCCCATACCATTACGGATTCCGCCGCAAACGATACGCCGTCGGAGCTCTACCAGAAAGCTGTTTTTCATTGTGAGCGGGGCGAAGCGGACGCGGCGGAGCGCCTGCTCCGGAGCGCGATCGAGACGCAACATGATTTCGCCGAGGCACATTTCCTGCTCGGCCAGATCCTGCAGCGCCGGGGGCAGCTCGAAGATGCGTCTGACTGCTACGTGCTCGCCACTTGTTTCCGCCCCGATCTGCAGGAAGCTTATCTGCAGCTGGGGCGGATCGCGCTCGATGAAGGGCGTTTTCGGGACGCCCTCGAGCCGCTGGAAAAGGCGTTGGCGCTGAACGCCGAGGACGCGGACGCGCACAATGCAATGGGCGCCGCACTGGTTGGTCTCGAACGGATCCACGAAGCGCTCGATCATTACCGGAAAGCGGTGGCGCTCCGGCCGGGCTTTGCAGACGCGCATAGTAATCTGGGATACGTGCTGTTCCGCGACTTCGAGCGGTTCGAGGAGGGCGCGCGGCACATCCAAATGGCGCTGGAGCTGGCGCCCGAGAACGAAACCGCGCTGTGCAACTGGACCATGGTGTTGCAGCAACAGGGTCGTTTTGCCGAGGCAATCACGCTGTGTGACCGGTTGCTTGCCGCAAATCCCGGATTGCACGAGGTGCGGCTCAATCGCTCCCTGGTGCTGCTCACGCGAGGCGAGTTTGAGCGCGGCTGGCGGGATTACGAGGGGCGAAAGCATGTTCGTGGCTATCAACACCGCGCGCTGCCCTGGCCCGAGTGGGACGGCTCATCGCTGCGGGGCAGGAACATTTATGTCTGCTCGGAGCAGGGAATAGGCGATGAGATCATGTTTGCGTCTTGTCTACCCGAAGTGATCAGTCAGGCGCAGGGTTGCGTTGTCGAGTGTTCTCCCAAGCTGGAGAAGCTTTTTCGTCGCTCCTTTCCTTCCGCAATCATTGTGCCGAAAAGCGCATGCGGCAGGCAGATGCCCCGGTCCTTGCCGATCCCCGTTGATTGCCAATCGGCCATTGGCAGCCTGCCGCGTTTCTTGCGCAACGCCGCCTCCGAATTCCCGCGTCGTGCCGGCTATATGCGGGCCGACGCAGAGCGCGTTGCCTACTGGCGCGACCGTCTCGGCGAGCTGCCCGGGCGCCTAAAGATAGGTATTTCCTGGCGCGGCGGCATGAAGTCAACTCGCCAAAGCCTGCGCTCGATCGGGCTGGAACACTGGTTACCGATCCTGCACGTCAAAAATACAAGTTTTATCGATCTTCAATACACGGACTGCCATGCCGAATTGGCGGCGTTAAAGGACAAACATGGTATCGGGATAGTGCATTGGCAGGAGGCGCTCGATGACTACGATGAGACCGCCGCGCTGGTTTCCGCTCTCGATTTGGTTATCTCGGTGCAGACCGCCGTGGTGCATTTAAGCGGCGCTTTGGGGAAACCGGTCTGGGTCATGGTTCCCGTCGTGCCCGAATGGCGGTATCAGCAGAAAGGAAATTCGATGCTGTGGTATTCCTCGGCGCGGCTGTTCAGGCAAAGTGCACCAGGCGAGTGGCCGCCGGTAGTTGACGCAGTGGCGCGCGACCTCCAGGCACAAATAAATCTTCTCTGATGAAACAATCGGGAAACCGCGGGTGTTAACAGTCGCAAAGCCCGGCCGTCCGGCTCGTGCCAGCCTTTTCGTGGTCGGCTTGATGTGGGCTTTGCCTTTTCTGCAGTCCAGGCATTTCCTCCCCCTGCCGATGTTCTACAGCGAATGGCTGGCGTTCGTTCTGGGGTTGGGTGCCCTGTTCTTGCTTCCGCTGCCGCGCCCTGCCCGGGAACTGGAGCTGCCCTGGGTTTCCTTTGTGCCACTGGCTTTGTTCGGCATTCTGCTGGTGCATCTGGCGCTGATAAAAGCGGCTTATCCGCAACAGGTATTGCTTGCCTCTCTTTATCTGCTTTGGGCGGCGGCGCTCATCATCCTGGGCAGCCTGTTGCGTCGGGAAACAGGGCTTGCCGGGATGAGTGTCACACTGGCTTGGTTTGTCTTGGCCGGGGGAGTGCTTAACGCTCTGGCGGGAATATTGCAGCATTACGAGATGCGGGGCTTTCTGGAGCCTGTCATCGCGACGAAAGTCTTCAACGCCGTATATGGCAATCTGGCTCAGCCCAACCACTTCGCCGACCATATTTCGCTGGCGCTTGCCTCTTTGCTGTTTCTTTGCGCTCGCGGGAAAGTGCCGCTCGTCGTCGCCGGATTGTTATCTTGCCTGCTGCTGTATGTTCTGTCCCTGACGGGATCCCGCAGCGCCTGGTTATACCTGGTCGCCATGGCAGTCCTGGCGACATTGCTGTATCGGAAGGACAACAACACGGGCCATAGGCGTCTGCTGATCTTTTCCCTCCTGCTCTTGCCTGGTTTCGTTCTGGCGCAGGGATTGGCGCACTCGCCCTGGCTTAGTGCGCCCACGCCATTGACCACGTCGACTGAAAGACTGATCGAGCTGGCAAGCGGGGCCAGCGATCGTTTGCAACTATGGCGCGAAGCCTGGCTGATGTTCTTGCAGTCACCCTTGCTCGGGGTGGGCTACGGGCAGTTTGCCTGGCAGCACTTTCTGCTCGCAGGAACCATCGAGGGCGCGTCCCTGACAGGGCATACCAATCATGCCCACAATATTTTCCTGCAATTTCTGGCTGAAACGGGTTTGCCGGGTGCGGTTACGCTGCTGGCCGGCATTACGATCTGGCTTTGGGGATTGAGGCGTCTGGAACTCAGCCTCGAATCATGGTGGGTGCTTGCGATGCTTGCGGTCCTGGGGATCCACAGCATGCTGGAATACCCGTTGTGGCACGCTTATTTCCTGGGCATTGCGTCAATTCTGCTGGGGGCGGGCGAGACGCGCTTTTTGCGGGTAAGGCTGCAAAAGACTGCCCGCGCCGGGTTTGCCATATTAATGGTCGTGGGTTGGGTCAGTGCATTGAGCCTGTTGCATAACTATTACGTGTTGGAGACAGCTTTGTTTCCCCGCTCGCCAAAAGCGACGAGAATGGAACTTGACCGGACGCGCCGCGAACTGATGAGCGTCCATGGTTCCTTGCTCACACCCTACGTAGAGTTGGCCTTCGCAAGGGCGCTTGATCTCGACAGTCACAACCTGGATCAGAAAATCGAGTTCAGCAGCCGGGTCATGCGGTTCGCGCCTACAGCTGTAATCGTTTACCAGCATGCAGCCTTGTTGGCTTTGAAAGGCGATCATGCACAGGCAATGCAGTATCTCGAGCGTGCTGTCTTCATCGATTCCGACAAACTGGATCGATTTTCAGCTGAGCTCGCCAGGCTGGGAGATCGGGATAAGGCAGCACTCGGCGCTTTCCGTGACAGAGTTCAAAAATATCGTGAAAGCCGTCAGCTTATGGTCCCTTCCGGGGCTAAAAGCAGATGACGAAAATCGTCATATTGTGCCATTGACGGTACGCGTGGCCCCGTCACGAAAATGTGCAAAAAATCACGCAGTGTGTCGTGGCTTATGCGTCTGGGGGCGAATTTACCCGCCTCGGCGCGATTTCAGCATTTTAAAAGGTCACGCTAGGCGCCTAAACACTGGGAAATACGGCAACGGCCGAGGGATGCGGAAAATTCCGCCGGCATAGGCAAATGGGGTGAATATCTTGTGGTTTCCTGGCATGAAATTTGCTCGAATATAGCGGGCGGTGCACCCGTCAAGTTTGTGTTCTGCCAAGTTAACTTACAGGAGATTTTTATGAAACGGATCCAAAAGGGTTTTACCCTGATCGAATTGATGATCGTAGTGGCGATCATCGGGATTCTGGCAGCAGTCGCGCTGCCGGCATACCAGGACTACACCATCCGTGCCAAGGTATCGGAACTGGTACTGGCTGCCAGCGGCTTCAAAACCTCGATCGCGGAAAAGGCCGCGGCCGACGGCGCACTGACGAGCGCGGGCGTGGGGTTGACGGTTACCGCCGGCGGCAAGGTGACGGGCGGTTCAGTAACTAACGGCGGGGTTATTACCATTGCCGGCAGCAGCGCAACGGTCGGCACTACCGTCACTATCGTATTGACGCCTTCCATAAGCGCAAGCGGTTCAGTCGTCTGGGCGTGCAGTG
>JAIESJ010000195.1 GCA_019746155.1 Burkholderiales bacterium | reverse complement strand
TTCCCCCTCAGGGGGAAGGTTGGGATGGGGGTGGGGATCCCTTCCGTGCCAGACCTTGGCACTGTTCTTACCTTCCCCCTCAGGGGGAAGGCAGGGATGGGGGTGGGGATCCCTTCCGTGCCAGACCATTGGCACTGTTCTTACCTTCCCCCTCAGGGGGAAGGTTGGGATGGGGGTGGGGTGAAACTGCGCGTCCGCCACTTGCGCTCGATCGCCACAATGAGCGCCAGGTAAATCGCGGCCGTTGTGGCAAGCACCGCGGCCTGCCCCGCGACGGACAGACCCAGCGCGAACAGGCCAAGTGTTCCGCAAGCGAGCATCAACGCATATTCGGCGAACGCGGTCCCGCGATGGCCCCAGCCCAGTTGCACCAGCCGTTGATAATAATGGTCGCGATGCGCCTCCCATACCCGCTCGCCCCTGAGCAGACGTCGCATGAGCGTTACGCTGGCATCGATGATGAACGGCGAGAACACCAGTATCGGGAACCACCATGTCCAGTCGCGCTGCAGCCAGCCGATGAGTCCGAACGCCGCGGCCAGAAAACCGAGCGGCACGGAACCGACATCGCCCATGAAAATGCGCGCCGGGTGAAAGTTGAAAACGAGGAACGCCATTGCCGCTGCCGCAATGCTGAAATTGAGCAGGGCAAAAGCGGTGCTCCCCGAGAGCCACGCGGCTGCGCCGTAGAAAGAAAAACCAAAGAGCGCCATGCCGCCGGCCAAACCGTCGGAACCGTCCATGAAGTTGTAGAGATTCGTCATCCAGGCAACCGCAAGCGTGGCGATCAGCGCGGCAAATATCCCGAAGTCCGTGAACAGCAGGCCCGCGGCGAGCGTGCCGGCGGCAAGCAGGTGGGTGGCGAAGCGGGCTGCGACCGGCATGCCGCGCACGTCGTCGAGGAGAGAAATCCCCAGCAATGCCACCAGGGCAGCCCAGGTGACCGACGGCAGGTTGGGCGCGATCAGCGCCCACGCGAGCAGGATGCCGGCGTGAATGCCGATGCCGCCAGTGCGCGGCACCGGCGCCTGGTGCAAAGACCTTGGGTTGGGGTGATCGAGCGCCAGCGCCGACAGCCGGCTGCGCGCGAGCCACCATACGGTGACGAGAGCGGCGGCGAAAGCCGTCAGCGGAACCCAGGCAGCATGTGGCACGATGAGATTGGTATCTATTTGACTTTGCTATGAATTGCGGATGATACCACCGCCGTGCCGGATTCCACTCCTTCCCCTTCAGGGGGAAGGCTAGGATGGGGGTGGGGGAACCTCTCTATGCCCTCTCGGGCACACTTCTCACCTTCCCCCTCAGGGGGAAGGCTAGGATGGGGGTGGGGCTGCCTTGCCGATTCCACGCCTCTTCCAACCCATCCCCGCCCGCACCCTCCCCTTGAAGGGAAGGGCTGGTTTTTCCCCATTCACCCCTCACCATAAAGTCTTGACGTGAGGATAGCCGTGAATCTTGGCATCGCCCGTAATCATCGTCGCGCCGAGGTGGCGCGCGGTAGCCACCAGAATGCGGTCGGCGGGATCGGGATGGAACGTGCCGGGCAGATTGACGGATTGCAAGGCGATGCTGTTGTTGACCGGGTGGAACGTCACCCCCTCGATGCGCTCGGTTTCGGCTATCCATTCGGAAAGATCAATCGAGAGTTCCAGTCTTTTGCGCTGCACGAGCAGCGTAAGCTCCCACGCGCTGAACGAGGATATGCCGACTTTTCTTGCGGAGAGATTGCGCTCAATGACCTGACGCGCGGCCTTGGATAACCGTTCGGGTTGCGCCAGCCACCACACCCAGACATGGGTGTCGAGCAGGATCACTTCAATGCTTCCCAGTCCTCGAGGCCGACCGGCTCGAAGGGATCGTCATAGCGGACTACGGCGTCGCGCAATCGTTTCCGTCCCTCGGCCTTCGCATCGGGCGCGGGCTGATAGGGCGTGATGCGCAACACCGGCTTGCCGCGGTCGGTAATAATCAACCCCTCGCGAGTCTCCTCGACCAGGCGAAAGTACTCCAGCGCGCGCGGCTTGAATTTTGATTTGGAAATAATGGTTTCCATGATTTCCACGTAACAGAAGCCTGATAAATGCCCATGGTCATGTTACCGTGGTCACATCGTGCAGTCACCGTCCCCGCTCTGCCACGGCAGCGCACGTTTCACTGCCCCTTCTCTTGATAAGTATTTGTTTATAAATAATTATTTCTAATCCACACCGTGCGGTTTACGTAATCTGTGTAACTTGACAGGCGCGGCATGCGAAACGCAACATGTTCCCAGAGTGTGGCCATCGTCTGCTGAATCGCGTCGCGCAGTTCCGGCGTTACCCGGTCGCCCGCATCGAGCGACAGCACCAAGTCGTCGGTAGCAAGTTGCCCACACGGCGTTCAGCCGACAACGCCCGATGCTCCCGTCATCAACAACCGTATATCGCGGCACCCCTCGTGAACCGGGGTGTTCTCCAGTTCAGTCAACGGTCTATTCACAGGTTCGCCTCGAAGAATGCCACGTAGTTGGCTACGACTCGGCCGGCTTCGAATTGCTCGCATGCCCGCTTTCGGCCGGCGTCGCCCAAGCGGCGGCGCAAAGCCGCGTCGGTCACCAGCTGTCGTAGCTTGTCGAGAATGTCTGCTATATCTCCGGGCGCGTGCATGAGCGCAGTCTTTCCCTCGATGGCCGCGTCCTCAATACCGTAGATGCGCGAGGCCAGCACCGGCAGCCCCACCGCACCGGCTTCGATTACGGCGCAACCGAATCCCTCGCGGTAGCTCGGCAGACACAACACGTCGGATGCCGCCAGAAATCGCTCTGGCACGGACGTCAATCCCTCGAAGTGCAGCCGCGGACGCAATGCTAGTCCGCAGATCTCCTCGATCCGAGAGCGTAATGCGTCCTCATCAGGGCCGACCAGCAGCAGATGCGCGGTCGAATACCCGGTGGCGAGCTGCTGCCAGGCGCGCGCGAGATCGAGCACGCCCTTGTCGCGTTTGAGGCGCCCGAGGAATAGTACGACAATGTGGTCCCGTGCGATGTGAAATCGCTCGCGGATCTCTTCGCGCGCCGCCGGATCGGCACGGAACCGCGTGGTGTCCACACCGCCGATGGACCCCGCGCCCAGCACCTGAGTCTTCCCGGCTGGGAGGATACGCTCCCGCACCAGAAAGTCCCGCTCGGATCGGCTAACAACCAGGACGTGCGTTGCGAACAGGCCCGTCAGCCGATCTGCCGTGCGCAGGATCGAGCGCATCAACCCTGTGCGTGTGGCCCAGACTTCCCCCTGGAAGATGTGGCAACGGAACGGCACTCGAGCAAGCCAGGCAGCGGCCATGGCGAGCAAGCCGGCCTTGGGCGCTACGGATACCACTCCGCTCAACCGCATCCTGCGAAACAGCCGAAAAAGGCGCACCAGCGCGATCGCGTCCTGGACGGAAGCAATGTCGCGTTCCATCGGCACGTCGATCAGCTCCATGGATAACCCCTGGGTGACAGCGGGCACACCCTCCGCCGCATTGAACACCATCGACAGCTCGAGCCGTCGGCTGAGTTCCGCAAGGTGGCGACCGAGAAAGAAATCCACGATCAGCGGCGTGGTGGTCACGATGCAGAGCTTCTTCAATGTGATGTTCTCTTAAGATGGATGCGGCCCATAACAGCACGTCACAGAGATTGCTTCAACTTGCACAACTGCCGAAGAGAGGTTTTCGGCCGGAAGAATGCCGCAGGAGTTAAACCAAGCATTCAGACCAGAACCGTCCCTCAAGCCCTTCGTAATACCCTCAGCAGCAACCGACGAATGTACTTTGCAAGGGACCAACCGCTTGCGACCCATGATGAAATCGCATTGATACGCTTTTGCCGGCGAAGCTCAGCCAAGGCGCACAACTCGCGCAGTTCGTGCGCCCATAGCCGCCCTGAATATCCTCCTGCATCGAAGTCCGGCCTGAGCGAAAAGGCCAGGACGGCATCGAGGTGCCAACATTCGTACCTTTCTGCGACGAGCTCCAGCCAGAGCAAGTAGTCCTCAGCCATATTCCTGCCCTTGAAACGCACAGGAACGTCTGTCCGCATCGCGACCGAACGCGTCGGGAAGCGGTTGGAAATCAACATTTGAGAGAGCGTAACACGCGTTGCCGCAATTTTTCCGGGCGGCTCGGGCCATCCACCCAGGGGCATTACGGCAGAGCGGTGACCGGTCATCGATACTGATGGGTGCGATTCCATCCAGCCAATCTGGAGCTCCAGCTTGTGCGGGTGCCAGATGTCGTCTGCATCCAGAAATGCAATGTAACGCTGCGTTGCTTGTGCCCAGCCAGCGTTTCGGGCCCCACCCGGCCCGCTGTTGGCTTCAAGCACCACGACATCGATTCGTGTCGGGCTGGTGTCGCGTTCGGTAAGAGCATGCAGCGCATTACGTGTAGCGCCGCCATCCGGGCTTGCATCGTCGATCAGGATGATTTCCGCCGGTGGCCTGGTCTGGCGGAGGGCTGAGTCTACTGCTCTTGCCACAGTATCGGCGCAACACCAGCAAGGGATGATTACGCTCACGGGCAAAACATCGGGGGGGCGAACGTCCATGGGATCGCTCAAATCCGTGTGGCCGAGTCGATGGCGCTGAGGAATTGCTGACGCACATGCTCGATCGTAAAACGATCGTCCCGAACGGGCTGTTTTCGACCTGTAGCCATGGCGAGCCGCACCTTTTCCGCGATATCGCCCGGAGAATATGGGTCGAAATAGATCGGGTAGTTACCCCCGACCTCTTTCATTACAGGCAGGTCGGAGCAAGCAATCGGCACTCCTGTCACCATACTTTCCAGGCAGACCCGGCCAAAGCCTTCGCATAGAGAAGGATAGACCACGGCATCGGCCGCGAAATAGTGCTGCTTGAGCTTGTCGTTATCGAGATAGCCGAGGAACTTGACTCGATTCACGATTTCCGTGGAAAGGGCATCCAGATGTTCTCGCCAGTTTGCATTGATTTGCCCGGTCACCATGAGTACGGGACTGGGGTGCGCAGTGTTTTCGCACAAAATCCTGAAGGCAGCGAGCAATCCGCCGATGTTCTTTCGGAACTCGCCGCCGCCCGGATAAAACAGCAACGGCGCACCAGCGCACAGATTGTCGCGCAGCCGGGCGACCTCGGTTTGATTCTCCTGCGCTGACAGGAACTCGGGGTGGCAGGCGTTGTAAACGACGTGGATACTTTGTTCTGGCAGGCCGTACAGGCCTTGAATCCGCGCGCGACTCGACTCGGAGACGGCCAGCACATGATTCGCGTGCTGCAGATTTCGTCTGAGCATGCTCATGTAATACCAGCGCACCCTTCGAGGATATACGTGTGCGAGCTCATCGAGGCAAGTGTCGTGGATCATTATCACACTGCGCACGCCTCTGGGTAAGCGCACGTCGTGGTATGGCGAGAAGACGAACTCGGGGCGCAGACGACGCAGCGCCATGGGGAAAAGCACATTGTCGTACAGCGGATGTCGTAACGGTCGTGGCACAATGGCGGGCCATGGAATCCGGACGTGCTCCCAGTTTCCGCTCGGCGGAAGAAAGGAGGTATCGAAATCCGGGCCAACCAGCAGAAAATGGTCCTGTGGCCGCTCCTTGATCCAGTGCCCCAGTAGCGGCGCGAAAAATTGTGCGATACCACCGTAATA
>JAIESJ010000112.1 GCA_019746155.1 Burkholderiales bacterium | reverse complement strand
GCCTTTGCCGTCGCACACTGCACGTTGGGTGATATAGCGATTGGCGGCGCGGCGCTGGCCGTGGCGCTGGTCATCACGCGCGCCGGATCAATCGAGGCGTGGCGCCGGGGCCGGATTGCAGCCATCACGACGCTCATGGGGGCCGGCTACACGGCGTACAGCGAATGGATGAACACGATCGCGCTGCAGAGCTGGAGTTACTCAAAGTTGATGCCGGTACTGCAGGTGGGTGAATTCGAACTCGGCGCATCCCCGCTTTTACAGTGGCTGCTGCTCCCGGCAATCGCTCTCTGGCTGGCGCGCGCCACATTTGACTCGACGGACAGCCGTCCTTAATAAACCGCTGGCGCGCAGACTATCCAGGCGGCCCTCCCAAATCAATCCGTTTTTGCAGCTTTCTGCTTTGATCCTCCGCGCAGTGCGATGAGATCGGCCGTTTCTTGGCCATTGTTTTTCGTTATGCGGAGGATTTATGCGCTTCACCCTGATGTGCGCCGTACCCCGGTACCTGCGCGCGATATGCGGTCCGGACGAGTTGTCCGCTTTTCAGGCAAGTCGAGAGGCTCATACCGCCGCGGACCAGCACGCGCTCGCGCAGGGACGGTTAATCAGCAAGCAACGAATCCGCCGATTAAGCTACAGGGCCCATGAACGCGCCACGGTCACGCCGCGGTCGCTGCTCTTCTGCGTGCCCGGCTCGGCGGCTGCCGCGAGCAGGCATGGAAACACCCTGCTTGAACTGTTTCGAATCTTGGGCGCTGCCGGAAAGCTGTAACTGCGACACCGGTCGCTGATGAAGGGGATGTATTGGTTGCTTTAACAATGCCGAAAAATTCTGTTTGCCCGTGCGGCCAACCAAGCCAACCGAAGGGAACCCGGATAGCGTCACCTAGCCTGATCTATCATGTACTCCACCGCAGCTTTGATATCGGTGTCCGACAGTGATGCATTCCCGGCTCTGGGCGGCATCGCCCCTTTGCCTTTGATTACCGAGGCTGCCAGTGCATCGTTCCCTTGCTTGATACGGGATGCCCACGCGGCCTTGTCGTTAAGCTTAGGCGCGTTAGCCACGCCGGCTACGTGACAAACAGAGCAGACCTTGGCGTAAATTTCCTTCCCTTGCGCAGCAGCGGCTTGGCCGGCAATCAAAACTTCTATTAACGCGATCGTTCCTACTAATGCGACTTTCATGCTGCTCTCCTCTAAGGTTGAAAAAAGAGCGATCCCAAAAGTAACGGGGTGTCACCCCCCTGGTTGCTGACATCTCAGAACATGAACCATCCATATAAGAACACCGTATTGTTGTCCCTGGCGTTCCTGCCCATCCCGTCGTAGTTGGTGCTGTCGCCGTTGAATTTGTCATAGCGCGTGTAGCGCACCCCCAACTTGATGTTCTGCAAGGGCAGATAGTTGAGATCGAACACCCAGCCCTTGGTGTTGGGGCTGCCCGTGGCGCTGCCCATGACCGCTTGTCCGGTGTTGTATCTCATGGCATCGGCATCGCCCCAGGTCGAAAAGTACTGAATCCCGCCGCCCCACTGGTGCTTGTAGAAATAATGCACGTCACTCCTGAAGGTGTTCAGCGTGGCGGAAGGGTTGGAGGTCAGGCCGAGCGGGAGGCTCGCGTTCCACTCCTGTTTTTCGCGTATCCAGGTGGCGTGCGTGGAAAGGCTATGGTCGCCGGCGCTGTAATGGTATTGCCCATCCAGTGCGAGATCCTTGAAGCGGTTGGTTGCACCGAACGGATTGCCTGCATCCGGGAAGACATCGGCCATCATGCCATACGTCCCCACCATCCAGCTATGCGCGCCCGCTTCACGCTGCAGGGCAAAACGCCAATATGGCGCATAGCCATCGACAACATTCGTGATATCCACACCACTGCTGAATGGCCGGAACAATCCTTTGGTGGCCCTGCGGTAGAACGCCAATTCCCCGTACAGGAGATTGTTCCAGTATCCGTATACACCCACGCCACCGACCTGGGCGAACAGGGAGTTATCCACCAGGGTCTTGGCAGCCGGCATCACGGCGACATCGGACATCAGATGCGGAAAGCTCCACATCGGGGTTGTATTGAAGATGTCTGAAATCGTCGGGTTGTTGTTCAGAGTGAGGCCGTAGATCAGCTCCTTGCCATTCCCGAAGGTAGTGCTGTTCGCGTAGCGGATGTCGGCCATCTCGATCTTGCTAGTGTGTTCGATCCCGTCGTAGTTGTATTGGACCAGGGCGCCAAAATTTCCGGCGATCCTGCCGCCGTAGTAGAGGCCTGCGGTCTGCAGGACGGTCTGAGCATCACGCGGAAAATTCTCCAGCATCGCACCTGGTGTGTTTGTGTTGCTGGTCGAATTTCGGGATGCCACGGCCGTGGCTGACAGGGGTAGGTTCAAGGGAAATTTTTTGTCATCCAGCGCGTTGCCCAGGGTAAAACCGCGCAATTTGAACTGACGTCCAAACGAATTCAGCTCCGGGAAAACCGTGTGGCAGCCTGAACAGTCCATGCCTATCTGCCGCCCGAAGCTCGGCACTGCATGGGCATTGGCCGATAGAAGCATGGAAGCAGCAATGACAACAGGCCCGCTAAGTTTTACGGTCCATCGGAAGACTTGCATGAACATGATCCATCTCCTTTAGGGTTGAGTGGCATTTGCCGCGCGTCCGTTGCCGGGCGCGGCGGCTACTTCGTATTCCTGAAGTTTGCGATGCCGGCGCGGATCGCAATCCCGGGCACGAACCCCGAGGACCTTGACAGCGCCGTCGCGCTTGAGGACGCGCGGCCTAGATCAGCAGCCGCTGCGTGCGCAGGTGGAAAGAAGGGGTAAAGGGGGGTGGGACGAGAGGATGGGACAGACCATTCCGCTCCGGCACGAAAGCGCCCACGGAGAAAACGTCTGTCAACGTCTGTCGCAGTGGCTACCACTGTTTCAGGATTGGCGGGACGGTTGCATGGCGTCGCAGCGGCGGCCTGCAGCACCGGTTGCGTACCGACATAGGTTTGACACGGCGAGCCGTCCTCGTCGTGATGCTTGCTTGCATCACTGTCGCCAAGAGGAGGAAGATCGTGGACCGAGAGTAAATTAGAGTAAATGTGGATATCTTTATCGCCGCCGACCGGTATCGTGAGACCTCCGCAGCAAGGCTGGATTACGGTGACGAGCCAGAAGGCAATCCACGCCACAATGAGCCAGCGGCCGATGCGCCGCAAATTACGCGGCTGGCGTGATACCTCTTTATCGTCTTTTCGGAAAACTAACTTCATGGCCGTGAAAAAATTTACCGTTCCTTGTCATGTCTTGAAAACAGGGGCAACCTCCCGATTTTTTTCGGTTAAGTCTTACATGAGGCGGAGCGGGCTTGTTTGATCTAGATCAAGATATTTGGATTTTGTCGGGCCATGTGCTCTTGAGGTAGGCGAGCACGGCCCAAATTTCCTCGTGAGCTATAGTAGTCTGGACTTGATCTGAAGACAGTGTCTGACCAAGTCGGATCTTGTCGGCGCCGCGCGCCCACCTCTCACACACCTTGACCACCGTGAACATGCCGTCCATCTCGACGGGGACGAAAGGGCCTTGGCCGGTCATCACGATCTTGATCGTGGGCCCAAGCGCCATGCCGTTGTAACCCCAGCGACGCGCCGACGTCAAAGTGTCTGTGAAATCAGGGGAAGCCCCTGCAGCCCTCTAAAAAGCGTCAAATCTACTCACACAAATACGCGAAGAGCCGCTTTTCCTATCAATAACCTGCCAGGTAGTCGATGCGTCGATATAATCGATACCGTTCAACTTTGTCCCCTGGCCGGTTGCCTTCCCATATCTTTTCCCAAGTTCCTTCCGGGATGCCTGGGCTCCGTCCGCCATCCTGGGTTAGCAACAGATCGCAATTTTTATTTCTGCCTGGGATTTCCATCCGGAACGTAATGATTCCTGCAAAATACTCAAGCATTGCACGCTGCCCTTCCCCCAGGGTGCGGCTGGAAATGCAATGATACTTTGGCGGCAATGCCTGCTGCAGTGATGCAATCATTGAACGGTAGCTTTTGCCGGCGTCGAGGAAGGGCAGCCAGAGCGTCATTGCCAACGCCCAAATTAGCGTTACACCACACGCCCAATTGACGACGATTTGGAGGTTGGAGCGGTGGCTGCGACACACTGCCACAAACCACAGCACGGTGTACGTTAGCGCGATTCCAAAGGTTAGGCTGCTGAATTTGCCTTTGAAACCCGGTTGGTAATTCTCCAGGAACGCCGCAATCACGGCCGGGTGATTGGTCATCAGCGCCATCCAACCGAGCCACAGCAGCACCGCGATCAATCCGAAAACCACGATGCCCAGCCAGTTCAGTGCACCGGCTGCGCCGCTCGGAAGTGTTTCCAGCGATGCAGCGGCAAGCAACGAAATCGGCAGCAATATTGGTAGGGCGTACAATTCCCGGGAGTTTGCCGCAAGACTCAAAACCAGCAGCATCACCAAGAATGCGATGAGCGGTAATTGGACGCCCGGCGCATTTGAGACCATGCCCCTGTTCTTCCAAAGCGCCCATAATGCCAAGGGCAATGCGGGCCATGCGTACCAGGGGAGAAGCTTAAGGTAGAAGGCATGCCCGCCCTCCGTCCCGCCCAACTGAACGAATCCAATAAAGCTTCCAAGATTGTTAAGCCAGAGCCACTCGACAAATAGCGCTGACGAACGATAGTACAGCGCTAGCGGCCAGATCGTGAGCCACGGCGTTGCGACCACAAGCGCGACCAACAGGCAAACAGCGTAACCGCGGTTACGCCAAGATTGGAATAACCCCGGCAGGAGCAGTGAGAGGATGCCCAGCACGCCCGGTGCAATCAACCCCTTGGACATAAAGCCGACACCTACGCCAGTGCCAAGCCAGAGTCCCGCCCAAACCGGACGCCGTAAACTGAGGGCAAGTCCGTAGAGTCCCATGGAAAACCCAGTAAGCAACGACACATCGGTGATGAGCTGATGTGCGCGAATCAGCAATCCGATACAACCAAGAAGTATTATTGGCGCGATCAAGCCGCTTTCCTTGCCGTACAGTTCGCGCCCGCTAAGGCCGATAAATAGAAAAGTGAGCGCCATGTAGAATCCGCTGGTCAGCATGGCACCTTCGTACAACGGCAATACGGGGGAAAATATCCTCGCAAACAGGGCCCCGCTGAGATAATAGAGTGGCGGTTTTTCCATGAACGGCTCGTCGGCGAGGGCAGGCACTACCCAATCGCCACCTTGCAAGATGTGATATACCAAACCAAAGCTGTAGGCTTCATCAGGCTTCCAGGGATCGTGGCCGATCAAGCCGGGCAGGATCCAAGCAAGGCACAAGAGGCAAGTGACAGCAATGTGGGGTGGTACGGCAAACGGAAGTGCCTTGTTATAAGCCATCACTACTGTCCGGTTAAAAGTGTGTCGATTTTCCGAAAGCTACGTCTGGTGCGGATGTTCACGATTTTTTTGGTGGTGTCGACTTGAACCCCGGAGGTGTCCGAAGTTTTGTGTGCTGAGGTCGGTTTAAAAAATCTCAGTGCAAGCCGTTCGTGAAGCGTTCGCCGAACAGGATGGCGAACTGGTTGACGGCCTGCTTCCATGTAATCGGTGGCATCTTCCAATCTTTCTCGATATT
>JAIESJ010000202.1 GCA_019746155.1 Burkholderiales bacterium | reverse complement strand
CAAGTTCGCGCTCTCGTTCAGCTCGCCCGAGTACTTCGCGCTGATGTGCCTGGGGCTGGCGATGGTGGGGCTGCTCGCCGGCGAGTCCATGGTGAGGGCGCTGCTGGCGCTGCTGGTGGGACTGTGGATCGCAGGCATCGGCACCGATCTGTTCAGCGATGCTTCGCGCTTCACCTTCGGAATGATGGAATTGCTCGACGGCGTCGACTTCGTGGTGGTGGCAATCGGCGTGTTCGCGCTCGGTGAAGTGCTCGGCAACATGGAGTCGCGCGAAGAGATACAGCTGCTGCCGGTACCCAGGGGGTTGCGCAATCTGCTGCCGACGAAGCAGGAACTCAAGGATTGCCGTTTCGCATTCCTGAACGGCTCGGTGATCGGCTTCCTGATCGGCGTGTTGCCGGGCGCCGGCTCCACCATCGCTTCCTTTATTTCGTACGGCGTGGAAAAGGCGGTATCGAAGCACCCCGAGAAATTCGGCACCGGCGTACCGGAGGGCGTGGCGGCGCCCGAAGGGGCCAACAACTCCGAAACCGGCGGTGCGCTGGTGCCGCTGTTGACGCTCGGCATCCCGGGCTCGGGGACGACGGCGATCCTGCTTGCGGCGTTCATCCTGTGGGGGCTGCGGCCGGGGCCGCTCATGATCCAAGACAATCCGGAGCTGTTCTGGGGGCTGGTGGCGAGCATGTATATCGGCAATGTCATGCTGCTGGTGCTGAACCTGCCCCTGATTCCGTTGTTCGCGCAGATCCTCAAGCTGCCGGTCTACATGCTCTATCCGGTGATCTTCGGCATTTCCATCATCGGCGTCTACACGGTTTCGGGCAGCCTGTTCGACACCTGGATGCTGGCGGTATTCGGGTTGCTCGGCTATGCCATGCGCAAGCTCGACTATCCGTCGGCGCCGCTGATTCTGGGATTGGTGCTGGGCGACAACATGGAGCGCGCGCTGCGCCAGTCGTTGATGATGTCGCAGGGCGATCCGGCCATCCTCGTCTCCAGACCGATATCGGCGGTGATGTTGTTTCTGACGGTTGCGGTGCTGATCGTGCCGCTGTTCAGGAAAGCCAATGCCTGGCGCGTCAAGGCGATCGAGGAGCAATCATGAAATGCAACGACAATGACCTTATGAGGAGAGCCGCATGAAAACACGCTGGATGCTTGCCATATTGACAGCAGCCTTTATCGCCACGAATCCGGGCGCGGCCTTGGCGCAGGGCTTCCATCCCTCCAAGCCGGTCGAGATCATTGTGCACACCGGTCCCGGCGGCGGCGCCGACGTGCTGGCACGCGCGCTGACGACGATGATCGAAAAAGAGAAGCTTTCCCCGGCGCGCATGCAGGTGATCAACAAGACCGGCGGCGGCGGACTCACCGCGATGGCTTTCGTCGCGGAGAAAAAAGGCGATGACCATGCCATTGCGCTGTTCACCGGCAACTGGCTGACCAATCCGTTGCTGCGCGCGGAAGCGAAAGTCACCATCAAGGACCTGACGCCGATTGCCCGCCTCGTGCTCGAGCCGGCGGTGATCGCGGTCAAGGCGGATTCGCCGTACAAGACGCTCAAGGATTTCATCGAGGCCGGAAAGCAGAATCCCGGCAAGCTCAAGCAATCCGGCGGCTCCATCACCAGCCGCGACAACGTGGTGCGCCAGTTGCTCATGAAGCACACCGGTGCGAGCTGGGCCTTCATCTCGTTTCCGGGCGGCGGCGAGCGTATCGCGGCGCTGCTCGGCGGTCACGTCGACATGATGGTGATCGAGCCGCAGGAAGCGGGCGAACATATCCGCGCCGGCAACATGCGGGTGCTGGCCCAGGTGTCGGATCATCGGCTGCCCGGCTATCCCAACGTGCCGACCCTCAAGGAAGCGGGTTTCGACGTGCCCATCGTGCCGCAGGTGCGCGGCGTGGTGGCGCCCCCGGGAATGTCGAAAGAAGCGGTTGCGTACTACGAAGGATTGTTCGCCAGGGTAGTGCAGACTGCATCGTGGAAAAAATATCTCGAAGAAAACCAGTTCCAGGACGGTTTCATGAAAGGTGCCGAGCTTGCCAAGTTCTTCGACGAATTCACCAACCGCATGCGCGACATTCTGAAGGAAGCGGGCGCGAAGGTCGTGCGCTAGGAACTTGTCGGATTTGAGTCCGACAAGTTCCTTAAACAAAACCGCCTTGGGAAAGAATGTGGAATGGATACACAACCGTGAAGTCTGTTGCCGAGTTGATCGCCGAGCAATGCCTCGCGCTGACACCTGAAAATATTCCGGTATCGGTGCGCACTCGCGCCGAAGAGCTGCTGATCGATGTCATCGGCCTGTGCGTGGCCGCGCGCAACACCGATTACGTCAAGGCGCTGATTGCCAGCGTCGATGCCGGCGGCCCCTGCACCGCGATCGGACATGCCGCGACCTTCGGTGCCGCCGCCGCGGCAATGATCAACGGCACCGCGGCGCACGGCGAGGATTTCGACGACACCTTCGAAGGCGGCCCGGTGCATTCCAGCGCAGTGGTGCTGCCGGCGGTGCTCGCGGCGTGCGAGCGCTTCGGGCGCGACGGGCACGCGGCGCTCGTCGGCACGGTGGCGGGCATCGAGACGCTGTGCCGGCTGTCCATGGTGATGCCCAAGGCGATACACAAATCGGGTTTCCATCCGACCGGCATACTCGGCGCACTCGCTTCGACACTTGCGGTATCGGTGACTTTGGGGCTCAACCGCAGACAAACGGTCGACGCACTGGGCATCGCGGGCAGCATGGCGAGCGGCATCATCGAATACCTCGCCGAAGGCGCGTGGACCAAGCGCCTGCATGCCGGCTGGGCGGCGCAGGTCGGGGTGCGGGCGGCGCGTATGGGGCAGCAGGGCTTTCTCGGTCCGCGCACGGTATTCGAGGGCACGCACGGCCTGTTTCACGGTTTTGCCCGCAGCACGCAGGGCAATTACGCCGTGCTCTCCGAGGATTTCGGACGCAAGTGGTTCATGGACGGCATCACTTTCAAGCCGTACGCGACTGGCACCATGAATCAGCCCTATATCGATTGCGCGGTCCGGCTCTCGAAAAAAGGTATCCGCGCCGAGGACGTCGCCGACGTGCTGTGCGAGACTGCGGAAGGCTATGTGCACCGGCTGTGGGAGCCGCTGGCGTCGAAACATCGTCCGGCCAACGATTATGCCGCAAAGTTCAGCACACCGTTCAATATCGCGGTGGCATTCGTTACCGGCGGCGCAGGATTGGCGGCGTTTACCGAACAAACGGTGCGCGACGAGCGCATACTCGCGCTTGCCTCCAAGGTGCGCTATGTCGTCGATCCGGACAATCCCTATCCCAAGGCCTATACCGGCCATATCCGCATGACGCTGAAAGACGGCAGCGTGGTCGAGGAGCGCCAGCCCTATATCCGCGGCGGCGTGAACGATCCGCTCACGCGCGCCGAGATCGAGGACAAGTTCCGCGGCAACTGCGAATTCGGCGGTTGGTCCAGGGGCCGCATAAACGCCTTTCTCGAATACGCGCCCAAACTGTTCGATGGCAAAATCGACCTGGCATTGCTGCGCGGTTGATGATTGAATAGCTTTCATGGTGTTCATCCAGACACCTCCGGAACTCGGCAACCAGTACGCGAATGACCGCGTACTGCGCTCTTACCTTGCGCGCACGCTGCCGGCGGACATGCTGGCGGATATCGCAGGTTCGCTCGAGGCCATGGGCGGGCTTGCGGGCGGCGAACTCTACCGCATGCAGCTCGCCGACCGCGGGAATGAACCCGTGCTCGTGCAATGGGATGCATGGGGCAACCGCATCGACCGCATCGAAGTCTCCCCCCTGTGGCGCGAGGCCGAACGCATCGCCGCCGAGCAGGGGCTGGTGGCGGTCGCCTACGAGCGCAGGCACGGCGCTTACTCGCGCGTGCACCAGTTCGCGCTGGTCTATCTTTTTACGCCTTCGACCGACCTCTACAGCTGTCCGCTGGCGATGACCGACGGCGCGGCGCGCGCGCTCATCGCCTCGGGCAACCAGGCGCTGATCGAGCGCGCCGTGCCGCATCTGACCGCGCGCGATCCGCGCGCATTCTGGACCAGCGGCCAGTGGATGACGGAGGCGACCGGCGGCTCCGATGTGGGGCTTTCGCAGACCGTCGCGCGTCAGGAAGATGGCCGGTGGCGGCTCTATGGCCGCAAGTGGTTTACTTCCGCTGCCGCTTCGCAAATGGCGCTGACCCTGGCGCGGCCCGAAGGCAATCCCGCGGGCGGCAGAGGTCTGGCGCTGTTCTACCTCGAAACCCGCGACCCATGCGGCCGGCCGAACCACATTCTGGTCAACCGGCTGAAAGACAAGCTGGGCACGCGCAAGGTGCCGACCGCCGAACTGACGCTTGACGGCACGCCGGCAGAACTGGTGTACGGCGCGACCGACGGCGTCAGGCATATCGCGCCCATGCTCAACGTCACGCGCACCTGGAACAGCGTGAGCGCCTGTGCGTTGATGCGGCGCGGGCTCGCGCTGGCACGCGACTTTGCGTACAAGCGCATCGCGTTCGGCGCGCCGCTTGCCGAAAAGCCGCTGCACGTCGATACGCTGGCCGGGCTGCAGGCCGAATTCGAAGGCGCGCTGCATCTCACTTTTTTTGTGGTCGAGCTGCTGGGGCGCGGCGAGGCGGACGAGATCAGTCCCGAACAGGCCGACCTGCTGCGCCTGCTGACGCCGGTCGCCAAGCTGACCACCGGCCGGCAGGTCGTTGCCGTGCTCTCCGAGGTCATCGAATCCTTCGGCGGCGCCGGCTATGTCGAGGACACCGGGCTGCCGATGCTGCTGCGCGACGCCCAGGTGCTGCCGATCTGGGAGGGCACGACCAACGTGTTGTCGCTCGATGCGCTGCGCGCTTTGCAGTCGGGCGGCGGGCTCAAAAACGTCAGGCGCGAAATCGGGTTCATCCTGCAGGGCGTGCGCGAACCGGACCTGGTGAAGGTTTCGGCGCGCGTCGAGCAGACTGTCGAGCAGGCGGAAACCTGGCTCGGGCGGGCCATGCAGTCGGGTGCAGCGCAGGCCGAAGCGGGCGCGCGGCGCTTTGCGCTTACCTTGGGGCGATCGATGGAACTGGCGCTGCTCGCGCGCCACGCGCAGTGGGCGCTGGAGCACGAACGCGACCCGCGCGCGCTGGCGGCGGCGCGGCGCTTTGCGGCAGCCGGCATCAATCTGCTCGCCGACATGGATGCGGGCGATGCGCGGCTGCTGGCGCGCGATGACTGCAGTGAACGGTGAACAGTGAACAGCGAACAGCGAATGGAAAAATCCCTCTCTCCCGCCTACGGGGGGAGAGTCCGCACAGGGGGCGAGGGGGGTAGGCAGGATGAGAGGGAATCACCCTTCACCCTTCGCCCTTCGCCCTTCACCCTTCACCCTTCACCCTTCACCGGCCGGAGGCCTGATGCGCAGCACCATGATGCAGTTGCCGCTGCCGCTTGGGCATATCCCGGAGCGCGCGGGCATCGGGCGGCGCGCTGCAGGCGCTGGATCTGAAGCGCGGCGACCGCGCGGCGACGCTGATTTCCGCGCACCTCGACCGGCAGGATAATGAAGGCTAAA
>JAIESJ010000040.1 GCA_019746155.1 Burkholderiales bacterium | reverse complement strand
CCTGGGACATGCCGAATTCATCGCGTCTTCGCCTGATCCTGGAACCGACCCTTTTCTTGAGGGCGGCAAGTGTTGCGTGCCGATGCATCATTTCTAGGTTGCAGGTTCGGCTGATGGCAGTCCATTCACTATAGTTAATAAAGGATGCGCTATCTAATTGATTAAATTAAGAAAACAAGGTATGCGCGGACCCGGGAAGGTAACTGTTTCCATGTGCGGTCTCGAGTCCACGTCAGCTACGCATTGCGGGTGCGATTGAAATTTGTCGTAGAGCGCGGTTGCGAATCGCGCTGTGTAGCCAGAACCCACGAGGCTTCCGCCTTTTTCTCGCCATCTCCCCTTGTTTTGAGGGGGATTAGGCAGGGCGGTCACGCAGGTGACTCACCAGAATTGCCGCATGTGCCAATACACGATGGCGATCAGAGGAATCCGCAGTCCGATTCGCGACAGCCATGCGGTGTTGACGGGGTCAACTGGGAAGTGGGGCAAATGATCAAGTTCACTGTGACCAGTACGAAAGGCGGGGTTGGCAAGACCACTCTCACGGCCAACCTGGGGGCGCTACTGGCCGACATGGGACTGCGCGTCCTGCTGATCGACGCGGATGTGCAGCCCTCGCTGTCCAAGTACTTTCCTCTTGCTGCATCCAGGCCAGCCGCAGGATTGACCGAGGTCATCGTTCGCGGCGAGGTCACGGAGGCTTGCATCACCGCGACCATGTATCAAAACCTCGATATCGTCGTCTCCGACGATCCTGAGGGCAATCTTCCGCACTGGCTGCTGAACCGCATTGATCGCGGATTTCGCTTGCGCTTTGCGCTTCAGTCGCCAGTGGTGTTAGATGCCTACGACTGCGTGCTGATCGACACGCAGGGCGCCATTGGCCCCTTGCAGGACGCTGCCGTGCTGGCCGCCGACATCCTGATCTCGCCGATCACGCCGGAGATGCTCTCGGCGCGCGAATTCAAGGACGGGACGATGGAGTTGCTCGATCGCCTCGAGCCCGGCAGCGCGCTCGGCGCGACGTTGGGGCCAATGAAGGCGGTGATCTATCGTCAGGATCGAACCACCGACGCACGGATCATCGCCAGCGGCATCCGCGATGACTTCATCAAATTCAAAGGTCGGGTTTCCGTCCTCGACACCGTAGTGCCCCATGCCAAGGCCTACAAGGAGGCGGCGACGCTGCGCATTCCCGTGCACCGCCATGAACGCAAACGCGAAGGTGTTACTCCCAGCGCCTCCACCGTAATGCATCAGCTCGCCTGGGAACTGATTCCCAGCCTGCAGGGCGTGCTGGCCGATTCAATGTACAACCGGCAGAGGATCGCTTGAGCCGAGAGGCCCTGAAGTCAGTGGTGGCCAACAGCGGCGCTGTGGCTTCCGCTTCCGGGACATCGCGTCAGGTGTCTGTCGAGGCGCGCCGGCGGCTGATCGCCGAGTCGTTACAGGTTGGTAACCCCGGCAACAATTCAAAATACCTGCCGGCCCAGGCCGATCCATTGCATGACTGCCAGATCGAACTTGCGGTCGACGATATCCGGCCCTACGAACACAACCCGCGCCGTACCAGCAACACCAGGTTCGCGCAGATCAAGGAATCGATCCGCGCCAACGGAATCCGCAACCCGCTCACGGTTACCCGCAGACCCGGGGAGGTGCACTTTATCGTCGAGGCGGGTGGCAACACCCGCCTGCTCGCAATCCAGCAACTGTGGGCGGAAACGCGGGACGCGCGTTTCCGCAAGTTGATGGTGCTGTTTCGACCGTGGCGCAGCGAGAGCCATGTACTCACTGCACATCTCATCGAGAACGAACTACGCGGCGAGATGACGTTTTGGGACAAGGCGAGCGGTGCTGTTGCCCTGAAGGCGCGACTCGAAACGGAGCAGGGGCATGCACTCTCCCTGCGCCAGCTCGAAGACGCGATGAAAGCACTGGGTTTGTCCGTCAACACCGCGACACTTGCCCACTACCAGTTTGCAACAGAACGGTTGCGCACCCTGGGTGAAGCCATTGCCGATCTGTCGGGCCTGGACGTGAAGTTGATGCAACCACGACTCAATGCCATGAAACGATATGCACAGTCGCGCGCATCACTTGCCGAGAACGAACTTTACGATACGGTCTTCGAACCGGTTTTTCGGCAAGCGGCGGAGCAGTATCGGCAATCACGGCGTTTCAGTGCTTTGACGGTGTGCAGGGCCTGCGAGGAAGCCCTGGCCCGGCGACTGGATGAACCTGTGGCCGCAGTGCGCGCAGCACAACCGTCCACGCGATCGGCATCGACCGTTAGCACGGCTGACACCGCAAACATCGTTTCCGGCCGACAGGTTGGGGCGGCAGGTGAGGTCCGGGTGAGCGATGAGTTTTCCGTGGTGCTTGAGCGCCTCATCAAGCAGGTTAAGTGTATCGCGGGTCTTGCCGGTATCGGAGAGGTCTTGCGCTTAGATGCCGCTGCGCCCCTGGGCTATTACATGGATAGCCTGCCCCTCCCGGTAGATGGCGATACGCACCCCGCAATTCATCAGCGAGTTTGGTGGCTGCTCGTTCTGGCATCCGGGCAATGCGATGACTCAGCCATGGTGGCAGCGGCTGAGGGGGTTACCGTGGGCGGTTCAGGGAATCATGATGCTGCGGCTGGTCGCATGCAGTTTAACCAGCCGCCCGCCTTGGATAGTGCATTCTTCGACTGGCTTTTCGACGTTCAAGACGAGATGGCCAGTGCCTGCTGGAATGCATTGACGATCTTCAGAGCGTTGCGGCATTTGACTCCAAAGCGTCCCGGGAAAAATCTCCCGCCGCCTGCATCGGGAGGTAACTGATGCTGCCACTGCTCGATGCGCAGGTTCGCCTGGTGCTCCTCAATCATGTTGCTGTGCGGCTTGCTGAGACGGAGCCGACCACGCTGCATGCCGTCGGCATCGACCCTGAACAGGTGATCCGGTTGCGGCAACTCTCCGCACTTGATCTCAACCGTCTCGCCACCATGCGTGACTTTGCCATCGGTGTTGCGTTTGACGCGTCCGGCCTCAACGCAGGGCTCCGTGCGGTCGCGCTGGCCAACGAGATCAGAACGATGGAGGCGTATTTCATTCGCAATGGCGCGTCCTGCAAGATGATGAGCGAGTACTTCAAGATCCGGCACAAGGCAACGCTCAAGCGCCGCCGGGACTGTGATGCGGTAAGGCCTTCCGGCCGACTCCCGCTCCCAGACTATGACACTCGGGAGCATATCTACCGGACATGGCTTGCCATCAAGGAGGCCTCTTCCCGGCTACGTTACTACCGGTTGCACCAGGCGTTTCCACATCTCGCCATAGCCGTGCTTGAGGCGGTGGTATGCGAATTCGAGGCAGACCAGTGAATACACGCATTTCGGCTACTTCCAATATCACCACAGAATTATTGCTGGAGGTCTTCGATCTTCCGGTGAGCTTTCATCGGTGCCTGGTGCCGATCACGGGTGGTGTCACCGCAGCACTGATGCTCTCGCAAGCCATCTGGACGACCCAGGAACTCGATCACACGGCCAATGGCTGGTTCTCCAGGTCCCAGGAACAGTGGGCCGAAGCGACCGGGCTTACACGATGGGAGCAGGAAACGGCGCGTCGCGCCTTGCGCAGCTTTGGATTCCTGGAGGAGCGGCGCATCGGCATGCCGGCGAAGCTCTGGTATCGGGTGCGGCCCGAACTGGTGTGGTTTGCGTTGCAGCGGCATGCCGCTGCGCTTGGCCGATGACCGCGTGCAGTGTCGAGGGTGAGAGACAGGAAATATGCCGTTAGCACTGGCGAGGACATATGCGCAGCTACACACAACACGGCGCTTGCGATCATCTGGCCGCTGCTGGGTCGGCACATCGCGTTTCATCGTCGGCTCGTGGACCTGACGGCAAGCGTGAAGGCGGCCCTGTTGCTGTCGCAGACCATCTACTGGACACGCCACGGCCGGGATATCGCCACGACTGGTGGGTGGTTTCTCAAGACAACTGAGCAATGGGCTATGGAGACCGGTCTTTCAGTCAAGGAACAAACCACGGCGCGCGCCGTATTGTGCGATATGGCGCTTCTGGATGAGCGGCGCCTGGGGATGCCGGCGAAACTGCACTTCCGGCTCTGTGTCGATCGGCTCGGTGCCTTGCTCGCTGATCGGATTGGCAAGGCTTCCGGAGCCCTGGACTGGGACGATGGCCTCGCGATCGCGCAATTGCTGGGGCCGTCGCTGGCCTATCACCGCACCCTCGCGGAGATCGGGGGCGGGGTCCATGCGGGATTGCTGCTGTCTCGCGCGCTGCACCTGATGCGGCTGCAATCAAAACGGCAGCAGGACGACTGGGTTTGCCGGTCGGCCATCCAGTGGACGGAGGAGACCGGTCTCACGCGTCGGGAGCAGGAGACCGCGCGGCGCTTGCTCAGGCTGGCCGGGCTTTGGGAGGAGACGCTTACCGGAATACCGCCTCGGCTTCTCGTCCGCATCAGGCTCGACGGTCTGCTCGTGCGCCTGACCGGTGGTGAGCGGGAGCGTGTGAATCGCATCGCTGCGTCCTGCGAGCCGGACGGCGGTATTCCTGCAAGCAGATTTACACAAAAAGGCGCAACAAGGTTGCGGGAATTCCACAGTCCTGTTTCGCCCAAAGCGCCAAATCAGTTGCACCGAATCAGCCACGACAGTTCCGCCGAAAACGCCAATCCATATGTACAAAGAAGTACAGGTGATTCAGTACAACCACTACACAACAGCCATGAAAGCAGCAACGAGAGTTATTTGCAATGTGGTGGTGGGCTGATTTTTCCGGGGACATTGCTTCCGGAAGAGCGTGCTGCTGCATGGCTTTTGATCCGGCATTGCGCTGATCAAGCCCAGGCATTGCTCGACGAACTGAGTGCCCGCATGCAGACGAAATCAGTGCGCACCAGCCCGATCGCGTATCTGCGCGGCTTGGTAAGACGTGCCGATGCCGGCCAGTTCGTGCCGGAACTGGGGTTACGCGTTGCTGCCGCCAGGCAGAAGCACCATGAGGAATCGATCCTGCGCCAGCAGCGTGCGGCAGAGGCACAGCGCATGGCTGCCGAGCGGGCGACACCGGAACACCAGATCAAGGCCGCAAAACGCCGTGCGGAAATCCGGGAAATGCTTGAGGCGATGCGTGCAGGGCAGAAGTGGAGAAAACCTTCATGACTTTCCGGCACGGCATCCTGGCTGGCTGGGCCGGCCGGTCGATCAATGAGTGTGATGTGGCGGCTGTCAGCACTGCTAACACGCACCACAACGCGTGCTTTACCGAAAAAGGAGGTCCATCGAGATGGAGTCACCCATGACAGCTGCTGATGCAAGTCCACAACCCAACCAGAACGATCCGGATGCCGCGCCGGCCAGTGTCATGCCGTTCCCGGTCAGCCCGGATTCACCTTTCACCGATGGCTACGACATCGCTGCCGAGCGCGACGCGTTGGCGGATCTCGTGGCCGCAGGGTATTGCGTGGAGGACGATCCGCGCTGGGCGAGGTTCGTCGAACTGCGCGAACGGGAAAACGAGCTGCGCGAGGCGGCCCGGACTGAAAAACCGAACGT
>JAIESJ010000319.1 GCA_019746155.1 Burkholderiales bacterium | reverse complement strand
TGTTGATCCTGTCTATCATGTTCTCTTACGCCGCCAACAGCGGCCGCAGCATGCGCACGTCTTTCACCTGCTCCAGGCCCCACACCGCATCGATCAGGGCCCGCGCTTTTTTCCCGCCCAGTATCGGGGCCAGCAGCTCGGCGCATTTCCCGTCGACCTCGGCGCGCGTCATCGGGTGGGCCGAGGTGCCCTTCACGGCCTGCGTGTGGTGCGTAAAATGACCGCCTTCCCGCGTCCACACTTCGACGATCGCCTGACGGCCGCCGGATTGGGTCAATTCGGCGCTGCCGACGAACTCTATCTTCTTGCGCAATGCCAGCACTTTGCGGTCCTTCATGCGCGCTTCATCGTGCGACGAGGCGAAAGTCACCGTGCCGTCGAGCAGCATCACGGCAATCAGATGCTGCAGGCAGATATCCGGCATGTCGCGATTGTCGACGATCGCCGCCTCATGATCCTGGACCCGGATTTTAACCTTTGCCACGTCATCGGCCTTGAGCCCGTGACGGCGAATCAGCGCCTGCATCGAATCGAGCGCCGCCTGGATCGGCGAGCCGACCGACCATTTCTTGATGTTGGCGTTCATGATCTCGTAAGTCGAGCCGAGCTGCCGCACGAGTTCGCCCGCGCCGCTCTCGGCGCCAAACGCAAACAGCAGGTTGCGCTCGCCCGAGAGCACGTCTTCGACACCGGTCATGCCGCTTGCCACCATCAACGCGGCGGAAACGCCGTGCCTGGCCGGCATGCCGCCGAAGTCGAACGCCTTCTCGATATGGTCGGGATCGCGCATCCAGCACGACACTCCCGAGGCCTGCTGCGCGGTATACGACAGCAGCCAGCGCATCCCATCGGCGTCGAGCCGTGCCAGCGCGCCCGCCGCCGCCGCCGCGCCGAACAGCGCGCCGAAGCTGTGGGTGGAATGGCCGGCGAGATGGAACCGCATCGCGCCGAACGCGAAATTGAAGCGGCAGCCGATGTCGTAGCCCAATGCCGCGGCGGCGAGCAGCGCTTCGCCGCTGCTCCTATTGCGCTCGCCAAGCGCCAGCGCGGCGGGCACCACGGCGCAGCCGGGATGGTAAAACGCCGGCTGGTGCGAATCGTCAGTCTCGTCGGCGTGCGCCGCCATGCCGTTGGCGAGCGCAGCGTTGATCGCCGAGGTGAGGACGCGCGTGCCGGGAATGCTCGCTTCCTTGACGCCGCCGAGGCGCTTCACATACGAGATCGCGATTTTTCCCGGCGGCAGGCGCGAGCCGGAAACCATCGCCGCCAGCGTGTCGATGATGTGATGCTTGGTTTTTTCGACAACTTCCGGCGGCAACGGCTTTTTCACAGCCTGAGCCATGTAAGCGCTGAGTTCGCGCATGACCAGCGAAACGGGAACGGACTTGATGGGATGCTCCTGCGGTTACCGTGTCCTATGCGATTCCGTGGTCATCAAGCTCCGACGCGCTTGCGGGCGGCTGCCGCAGCCGGCACCGAGGCGCGCGCCACTTCCCCGGCGTCCTTGAGCTTGGCGACGCCCCAGCACAGGCGGATCAGCTTGTCGGTTTCCGCCTGCGACAGGATGCCGTTCGCAAACCCGCGGAACTTGGCTTCGAGATCAGCGTCGCTCATCGGCTTGGCGACGCTGCCGATCGCGTGCTCGACGAATTTCTCCAGCGTTCTTCCGTCTTTGAGCTTGATCGTGATGTGCACCTGGTCCTCGTGCACGCTGCGGTCCACCGTTGCCGTGACCTTGTCGCGCAGCGCGATGACCCGGGGATCGCGCACCACGGCATCGCTGTATTCGGCTTCGCCCGCCGCGCCATGGATGATCGCCACCGCCGCCGAATGATAGACGCTGAATTTGCCCTCGAGTCCGGTTTGCGGCGTCCTCTTGCCCGTCAGCTCCAGCACCAGCGGATGCGTCCTGAGTGCGATGCTTTCGATGGCCTCGGCCGCGAGCCCGTGCTCGTTGCGCAACCGGATGCAGCCGTCGATGGCCGGATGAATCACGATGCCGCACGCAAACGGCTTGTAGGTATTCGATGAGATCTCGAAGGTTTTGCCCAGCCCTTCGGTGATTTTCCCCGGTTTGAACCCGGTGGACAGCACATGCGCGAAGCCGCGCCTGGCTTCGATGCCCTGGTTGGAACTGGTGAAGTCCTGCGCCGCCAGCAACGCGGCCAGCAGGCCGTTGCGCGCGGCGTTGCCCGGATGAAATGGTTTGCACATGGTGCCGAACATCTCGCGCAATCCGGAAGACTGGGTCGCGGCAATGCCGAGCGCCCACACCATTTGCTGCTCGTTCAGCCCCAGCAGGCGGCCCGCCGCGGCGGCCGCGCCGAACACGCCGGCGGTGCCGGTGATGTGCCAGCCCACGTCGTAGTGCTCCGGGTAAACCGAGTTGCCGATGCGGCACTCGACTTCCACGCCGAGAATAAAAGCATGCAGAAAATCCTCGCCGGTGACCGGTTGATGCTCGGCAAGCGCCAGGATGGCGGACGCGACCGGCCCGCTGGGATGGATCACGGTCTTCAGATGCGTATCGTCGAAGTCGAAGGTGTGCGAGGTGATGCCGTTCATCAGCGCCGCCTGCATGATATCGAGCCGCTCGCCGCGCCCGAGCACGGTCGCCTGCGGTGGACCCGAGAATTCGGCCAGCGCCCTCAGGGCACGCTCGACGGTCTCGTGCCGCGATGCCCCGACAGCGCAGCCCACCCAGTTCAAAAACGAGCGCGCCGCTTCATGCCGGACTTTTTCCGGGATGTCGGCATAGCGTGATTCAACGACGTAATGTGCAAGTTCGCGCGTGACTTCCATTTTTTACCCCACGAAAATATTTAAAACCTAATGAAACCGCCCGGCCCTCATCCCTGCCCCTTCTTCCGGAAGAAGAAGGGAAACAATTTTCTCTGTGCACTCTGTGGCAAAAGCCTTGGGGTTTGATCTTATCCGCGTTTATCGGCGTGTATCATCGGCGGCTAATGATTTAGACCTTAAATCGCAGCAGCGATAGCATCGCCCATCTGCGTGGTGCCCGCCTTGCCGCCAAGGTCTCCCGTCAGGTGCTTTGCTTCGGCGATGACCTGATCCACTGCTTTCTCAATAAGCCGCGCAGCCTCGAGCGCCCTGGGCTCGCCGCGCTTGCGGCTCAGCCACTCAAGCAGTATCTGGCCCGACATGATCATCGCATACGGATTGGCGATGTTCCCGCCCGCGATGTCGGGCGCAGGACCGTGCGTCTCATGCGCCTTGCGCCCGATCGGCAGCGACTGCCACTCGACCTCCAGCCCGGTCTTTGCAGCCGCAGCCTTGATCACCTTGACCGCCTCGGGCACCACTTCGAACCCGATGTCATCGCCTTCGAGAAAACTACCCGATCAAGCAGGTTAATCAACCCGCGCACCGGATTGCTTGACGACTTTTGCGTACTTGGCGAGCTCGCTCCTGATGTACTGTGCGAACTGATCGGGCGTGTCGCCCACCGGCTCCATGCCCAGGCTTTCGAAGCGCTCGCGCACATCGGGCAGCTTCAATATTCTCACCATCTCGCCGTGCAGCTTGCCGACGACGTCTTTCGGCGTACCGGCCGGAGCCAGCAGCCCGATCCAGGTGCTGATCTCGAAGCCCGGGAAGCCGGATTCGGCTATCGTCGGCACCTCCGGAAGTCCCGGCCAGCGTTGGGTGGTGGTCATGGCCACGGCACGCAGCCTGCCCGCTTTCACATACGGCATGACCGAAGGCAGGGTAGCGAAGGTAAGCGCGACCTGGCCGCCCAGCAGATCGCTGATTACAGCGCCGCCACCTTTGTAGGGCACGTGCACCATATCCACGCCCGCCATGATCTTGAACATCTCGCCCGCGAGATGCGTACCGGTGCCGGCGCCGGCCGAGGCATAGCTGATCTGGCCGGGCTTCGACTTGGCGAGCACGACCAGGTCCTTCACCGTTTTCACCGGCAGCGACGGATGCACCACCAGGATATTGGGCAGCAGCGCGGGCCGGGTAATCGGCGCAAAATCCCTGACCGCGTCATAAGGCACGCTCTTGTAGACGCTGGGATTGATCGCCAGCGCGCTGCTCGCCATCAGCAGCGTGTAGCCGTCGGGCGCGGCCTTGGCAACAAGCTCATTGCCGATGTTGCCGCTGGCGCCGGCACGATTGTCGACCACCACCTGCTGCCCCCAGCTATCGGTCATCTTCTGGGCGAGGATGCGGGCAATGATGTCGGCGCCGCCGCCCGGAGCAAACGGCACGATAATGCGGATGGGTTTGACGGGATAGGTCTGGGCCTGCGCCGGCACGCAGACCATGAGCAGTGTGACAAATAGGATACGGATCGACATAACGATATTCCTACGAAGAAAATTGCGCTTTTGAATCAACGTGACAGCAAATATTTGCGTTCCCATTCCTCGATTTCGGGGAGTTTGAGCGCCTCGTTATATTCTTTGAAGGTGAGCATGCGATCACGCGCCTTGCCGGTATTGCCATCTCGCTTCAGTACCTTGAGCGCCTCGCGGATCGCAAAGCCGGCCGCGTAGCGTCCGAGTCCGGGATAGATCGCAATGCGGAACCCCAGCTGATCGAGCTCGGTGGCCGTGAGTTCGCCGACCTTGCCCGCTTCCTCGACATTGACCAGGCAGGGCGCGTCGATCTCGGAAGTGACGCGCTTCAATTCTTCAATCACGTTGGGACTGCCCTTCAGTTCGACGAAAACCACGTCGGCGCCGGCCTGGCGACAGGCCCGGGCACGGCGGATCGCCTCGTCGAGTCCGTGGCCCGACGCGGCATCGGTGCGCGCGATGATGATGAAATCAGATCGCGGCGCGCCGCTACTGCCGCCTCGACCTTGCCAACATGCTCTGCCATCGAGACCACCGGCCGCGAACCCGGCAGATGGCCGCAGCGCTTGGGCGCCACCTGGTCCTCGAGGTGAATCGCGGCCACACCCGCCGCCTCGAATTCCTCGACCGTGCGCCGCACGTTAACCGCATTGCCGTAGCCGGTGTCGGCATCGCAAATCAGCGGAATGTCGACGCATGCAGCAACGCGGTGGGCATGGCTGGCGATCAGCGTGAGATCGACGAGCCCGACGTCGGGCCGCCCGAGCAGGCTCGCCGAAACCCCGTTGCCCGTCATGTAAACCGCTTCGAATCCCACCTGCTCGACGAAGCGCGCGCCGAACGCATCGTAGATGCCGGGCGCGACGATCATCGCCCCGCTCGTGAGCCGCTCGCGCAGCCGCTGCCGCACGCTGGCGGCAGGCCCCGGTTTTGCTTCACCGTTCACGCTTCACCCCTTCCCCCTTCACGCCCTCACAATCCAAGCTTCTTCTTCACTATTTCGGTCTCCCGCATATCCCTGAGCAGCTGGGCACGGAATTCGTCCGGCCCCTGGAACCCGTCGAGCTGGGTTACCTGCTTCAGATACGCTTTCCATTCCGGCGATTGCTGCGCCTTTTGAATCGCGGCGGCGAGCCTGTCCACGATAGGCTTCGGCGTACCCGCCCGGGCCATCATGCCGCGCCACTGATAGCGCACGACGTTCCAGCCGCGCTCC
>JAIESJ010000009.1 GCA_019746155.1 Burkholderiales bacterium | reverse complement strand
TTTGCGCGCCATTTCGTAGCCGTCGATGGAGGTCATGACGGAGGCCGCTTCACCCGGCGTGCGGATCAGTATCGCCGTGGTCGAACCGCCGTACTTGGTTCCATAGTAAATGCCGGCCATCATGATCAGCGCCGAGGTCGGGTCCATGCCGAAGGTAACCGGAATCAGCAGCGCGATCCCGGCGGAAGGCCCTATGCCGGGCAGCACACCAATGACGGTGCCCATGAACACGCCAAGAAAGGTGTACCACAGGTTGACCGGCTGCAGACAGACTGTGAAGCCGTTGAGGATGTGCGTAAGGGTTTCCATGCTCGACCTTCCTCAGAACGGAAGAATGCCACGCGCAAGCGTGACATCCAGCAACCTGGAGAACACCAGATAACTGATGAAACTGAACAGCACGGAAGTCAGGATATTGGCTGTCCGTCTGCCGCGATTGAAGTACATCATCAGCGCAAGCAGGTAGACGGTGGTCGCGATCGCATAGCCGAGCCATTCGAAAACCGCAAAATAAAGGCCGGTCCATACCACTGCCACGGCAACGACCGCGAAATGACCGCACTCCACGGGCTGGCTGCGCTCGCTCCGGGGCCGTTCGGCTTTCCGCGCGCGCCACATTTCCATAAACAACATGCCCGCCGTAATCAACAGACCGATGCCGAGCAAGCGTGGAAAAGCCCTGGGGCCCAGCGGATCACCGATTTCCAGGGAAGGAATTTGCGCGGTGGCGTAAAAATAAACCGCGGCAAGAACGATCGTACAGAAGAAAATAATGCGATCAGCCATAACGGCCATGCTCCTCCCAAATTCATATACAGCTGACAAGTGCAGCGCTGCGCAGGCGTTATTGTGTTGTGTACCGGCCTGCGGCAGAAGTGTTCCGCACAAAATGCAACTCACTGGCGCACCGACCGGGCATCATACCCAAGAGTTTTGGCATTGTCTGCGTCGATCCGGTGCGGCCATGCCTGTACTGCTTCGCGATTTCGTTGTTGGTGTGGCTGGAGTCGAATCCCATGCTGTCAGATGGTCTCCGCCCGGCGTTTCACCTGCTGCATTTCCTTCAGTAGATCCCAGACCCTCCGCTCCAACCCGGCATCATAGCGTGACGGGCTGCGCACGTACTCGAAACGCAGCCGTTCGAGTTCAGCAAAAGCACGGAATGCCATTTGAATAGCCGGTGGCAACGAGTCGATAGGCCGTTCGAGTTTTGACGGCGTATTGGCATGAGCATCATCCGGCAGAACACCATGCTCATGCAGCAAGGCATTGCCGAGGTGATAACCGGCAATCATTGCGCCGTCTACTATCGCGAGATAGTCCCCCGGGAACGTAAGCTTATACAGGCTGGCCAGCACCACCTGGGCCTTGGCGAGATGTTCAGCCGGCGTCATACGCTCCCCTGTTTCAGCACCGCATCGGTATCGTGCTTGATCGCTGCATAGGCGGATTCCGCCTTGCTTACCGTCGATATGTTTAAAGTTTTTGATCCGCGCACATAATCCGGACGCAGATCCTCGATATAGCTCAGGCGCATGAACGCCTCTTTCAGTTCCGGAGGCACGGTCGAATTGAGCTTGGGCTTATAGGTATGATTCAGGTCGCCAAGCTTGGCGGCTGTTGCGGCCCCGTCCGTCGTAATGCCCAGCGCGTGTAACGCAGCATTCAGACGGTTTGTCCCGGCGCGCATCAGGAATACGGTGTACAACTCCCCGTCGACAAGCGGGTTGAGCTTCGCCAGCGCCCTCTCGAAAGCGGATGCCTTCTCAAGATGATCAGTGATTTTCATATTTCGTCTTCCATGCGGGGCGCTTCTGCAGGCATCACCTTGCAAGCCCGAGAGCCGTGAGCACGTTCTTGAACTCCGAGTATTGCGTGCTCATATAAGCGCTGGCCTCTTTGCCGCCGACATAGGCGTTAACCCACTGGTTCTTCCGCAGAACGTTGTTCCATTCCTCGGTCTGTGCCAGCTTGCCGAACACCTGGTTCCAGTAAGTGATCTGCGCCTCGTTTAAGCCCTTGGGGCCGATCACGCCTCGCCAGTTGACGACCACGGCGTCTACGCCCTGTTCCCGCCAGGTGGGAATCTTTGCCAGATTATCGGCAAGTCGCTTGGGCGAGGTTACGGCAAGACTGCGCAGCATACCCGCCTCGATGTGTTTCAGCGCGATGCTGGGAGGACCGGCCACTACCTCGACATGCCCTCCCAGCAGCCCTGTGACCGCCCCGCCCGAACCGGAAAACACGACCACCTTGAGCTTTTTCGCGTCCACGCCGACGGCCCGCGCCACGGTGGCAACGGCAATATGGTTGATATTGCCCAACACGCTGGAAATACCGAAAACGACGGAGCCGGGATCCGCCTTGAGACGCGCGATCAGATCGGAGCCGGTCTTGAGCGACGAGTCGGCTTTGACCACGAAGTTGATGTATTCGTTGATCATGACCGCGATCGGGGTGATATCCTCGTAGAAAATCTTCGAAGTACCGGTGATGTGGTTGGTAAGAAGGGTGTTGGAGCTTACCCCGAGATAATGCGGATTTCCGGCGTACAGATTGAGGTAGGCATAGGCCACGGCGCCACCGGCACCGGGTTTGTTTACGATGTTAAACGGCACCTCAACCAGGCGCCTGTCCTGAATGATCTTCTGCATCGTACGGGCGATGTTGTCGTTACCCCCTCCAGGCGAAGCCCCAACAACGACCTCGATGTTATCTGCAGGTTTCCAGTCAGCCGCCATGGCAACACACGCCAACGCTCCGGCAACGCCGAAATAAACGCACGACAACACCCGTTTCCATCCGCGCCTACGGCAGAGCCAATTCAATGAGATCTGCATCTTCCCTCCTTTAGTGTTCGTGGAATGTGATTTTTTGCGAATATCCGCCGTTTCAACGGTACGGTTTGAAATCGGCCGGCACCTCGATCACGGTCGCCCGGTCTTTTTGCAGTGCATCGGCGATGGCGGGCGCCAGTTTAGACAGGTCGTTCACCCGCTTGGCGTGGAAGCCGAACGATTCACCGAACTTCACGAAATCAGGGTTTGTGAGATCAGTGCCGATATGACGGCCATAGCGGCGCTTCTGCGTATTCTGCAGAATCTTATAGCCCCCATTGTTGAAAATCACTATCGGTATCGCGAGCTTGTAGTGCGCTATGGTTGCCAGCTCTCCGCAACCGAACATCAACCCCCCGTCGCCACACAGCGCCACTACCGGGCAATCGGGACGGGCAATCTTGGCGCCAATTGCAGCATGAAATGCATAACCCATAGAACCGAAGCTATTTGCAAAAAGAAACTGGCCCGGTTCGTACATATCCAGCGCATAACGCGCCCAGTGACCAACGATGGACTGAGCCGTCACAATCGCGTTGCGCGGTAAAACGGCGCGCAAATCCTCGAGCAACTGCATCTCCTCCGGCACACGTTCCTTGAGTGCTGCACGTGCGGCCGATTTGATTTTACGGATCTCGTCGACTCGCCGTGCATCAGCCTTGAAGGAACGCGCCTTGATCTCGGCGAGCAGCCTTGCAATCACATCCTTGGCATCGCCATGGATTGTCAATTGTGCCGGAACGTTCCGATTGAACTCGCTCGGATCAATGTCGGCGTGGATCAGCTGGGCTGGAAGCTTGATGGTCCAGCCGCGGGCCGAGCGTCCTGTCACATCAAGCAGCGCCGCGCTTTTGTCTGTCGAGCGGGTAGCACGTTCGGAAAACCTCGTGCCCAGAGCCAACATGACATCCGCGGTATTCAAAATCTCCTGTTCGATAACAGGACTTTGTGTAAGTATGTTTCCGAGCATGAGCGGATAATCATCGGGCACGACACCTTTCGAGCCATTGGTTGCAAGTACAGGTGCCTGTAACAGCTCGCAGAGTTGCAGCAGCTCGCCTCCCGCGTCCGCTTTCACGACACCGCCGCCCGCCCAGAGCAATGGACGCTTTGCGGCAATCAGCAAATCGGCCGCCTGTTTTATCGCCTGCTCATCGACGCGGGGCCGGGCCGATGCGGTGGCAGCCTGAATGGTCACATGGGCCTCCTGCCGCAGGACATCAGCCGGAATTTCCAGCATCACCGGGCGCGGCCGCCCATTGCGCATGCGAAAGAACGCTTCGTAAATTGCATACGGAATCTCAGCAGCGCTGAGCACACGACGGCACCAGCCGGTAACCGGCCGGAACATTCCCATCTGGTCGTGGCATTCATGGTATACACCCTTGTCCTTGTCCAGATAAGGCGTGGGGATCTGGGTAACGATGTTCAGCACAGGCCACGATTCGGCCCATGCCTCACCCATTGCCGAAACGCTGAACGCGGCACCGGCACCGACGGTGATCATGCCCACTCCGACCTTACCCGTGACTCGCGCGTAGGCGTCCGCCATATGCAAGGCGCCATCCTCACCGCGCGGCGCGATGAGCCGGATCTGCGGGTGTTCGTAGAGCTCGTCGTAGACAGGCAGCAGCGTGCTGCCGAGCACGCCGAACACGGTATCTACGCCGTGGACTTCAAGAGACTTGACGAGCGCCTGAGCGCCGTTCATCTGCGGCATTGCACAATCCTCCGAACTTGGGTTAAGTATTCAACAACGGGCGACGTTATATTGAGCCCACACTGTAAAGTGTCAGGTATTATTATTTGTTTTTATTCTTGACTGCTTTTTATATTCTAGGCACACAAGTGCTCGCACTGAGTGAATATTATTCATGGCTATAGTGAACAGAATTCATTGATGTTCCGCAAACTTCCGTCATTTCACGCGCTTGCCGCTTTCGAGGCAGTCGCCCGGCATCAGAGCTTTGCCAAGGCGGCTGAAGAGCTGAGCGTGACGCAAAGCGCCGTCAGCCACCGAATCAAAGTGCTTGAACAACAGTTCGACGCCAAGTTTTTCGTACGCGGCCACCAGTCCGTGACGCTGACTACCCAGGGGACATTCTTCCTGGGCGCAGTGGTCGAGTCGTTGTCCACGCTCGAGGCCGCATGTTCGAGGCTGTCTGACATACGCAAAGTGGTGAAGCTGAGCGTGGGACCGGCTTTCGCACGGAACTGGCTGGTTGAACGACTGGGTAGTTTCTATCGCCAACACCGAGACATCGATCTCGAGATCAATGCGACCAAGCTGGCGCAAACCAACAAGCTCGCCTGCCTGCGGACCGGCGAAGCTGATGTCGCGATTCGATATGGAGCCGAGTCGGACTGGCCGGGACTTCGCTGTATTGAACTCATGCGCAGCGAGGTGTTCCCGGTATGCAGCCCTGGTTATATCAAATCCCTCAGCAGCGATGTTCGTCCGCAAGACTTACTGAAAGCGACACTGCTGCGACTGCCACGACAACCCTGGAAGCCATGGTTCCAGGCGGTTGGACTGATGTGCGAAGAGCCGGACCGCGGGGCTCTGTTCAGTGATGCAGCACTGATGCTGGATGCCGCCGCACAAGGACAAGGGGTTGCACTGGCCCGCGGCGCTCTGGTCGAACATGATCTGGCTACCGGAC
>JAIESJ010000251.1 GCA_019746155.1 Burkholderiales bacterium | reverse complement strand
GGCGGGCTTGAGAACAATTCCCTGATCATGTTGAGCTTGGTCTGGGCGGCGGCGTTGCTGCGGTCGAGCTGCAGCGCCTTGTCGTAGGCCTGACTCGCCATCTTGGCGTAAATATCACCGAGATTTTCGTGTGCGGTGGCGTAGCTCGGATGGGTGCGAATCGCCATCTCGAGCGCGTTGCGCGCCTTGTCGTACTGGCCCTGTGATGCGTAGAGCACGGCGAGATTGTTGTAAGGCTCGGGCAGTTCCGGATAATCTTCGGTGAGCGCAGTGAACACCTTGATCGCCTCGGCCGGCTTGTTCTGTTCGGTCAGGATCAGCCCCTTGAGAAAGCGGCCGCGTGCATCTTTCGATTGGGTCGCGAGATAGGCATTGACGCGATCCAGCGCCTTGTCCAGCTGGCCTTGCTTGAACAGCTGATTGACTTCCTGAAGGCTGTTGCTTTGGGCGCGGGCGGGCGGGGTGCCGAGTGATAAAACCACGGCAAGGGTTGAGACAAAAGCGGCGCTGCTGCGAGGCGTCATTGTGCTATACTTTCCCCGAATTTTTCAGGAGTTTAGTTGCCAAATCCTCGAAATTCTACCAAGAACGCGGAGCAATTCAAACTCCGGTTTTTGTCTGCCGCGATTGCTTAAAAAATAGGCACCCGAACGCCGTGCGGGATTTCACTGTGTTCCGCAGCAGGACGGGCGGCACAAAACGGCCCCATTACGATCAGCCCATGCTGAAAATCTATGACTCGCTGACCCGCGACAAGAGGGAATTTGTTCCGATTGTTCCCGGCCGCGTACGCATGTATGTCTGCGGCATGACGGTTTATGACTACTGCCACCTGGGCCATGCGCGGGTGATGGTGGTGTTCGACGTGGTGCGGCGCTGGCTGCGCGCGTCGGGTTGGGCCGTCACTTACGTGCGCAACATTACCGATATCGACGACAAGATCATCAAGCGTGCCCAGGAAAACAACGAGCCCGTCGAGGCGTTGACCGCGCGCTTCATCCGGGCGATGGACGAGGATGCCGCGGCGCTCGGCATCGAAAAGCCCGACGCCGAGCCGCGCGCGACGCAGCATGTGCCGGGCATGCTCGACATGATCAGAGTGCTTGAGGAGCGCGGGCTTGCCTATCGGGCCGCGAACGGTGACGTCAATTACTCGGTGCGCAAGTTCCCGGGCTACGGCAAGCTCTCCGCGAAGTCGACCGCGCCAAGCAGGACCCGCTCGATTTCGTGCTGTGGAAGCATGCCAGGGACGGAGAGCCGTCCTGGGAATCACCGTGGGGCAAGGGTCGGCCGGGCTGGCACATCGAATGCTCGGTGATGTCGAGTTCGCTCCTGGGCCCGCACTTCGACATCCACGGCGGCGGCCAGGATCTGCAGTTTCCGCACCACGAGAACGAGATCGCGCAGTCGGAAGGCGCGTACGGCTGCCGGTTCGTCAATTACTGGATGCACAACGGCTTCGTGCGGGTGGACAACGAGAAAATGTCGAAATCGCTCGGCAACTTCTTCACCGTGCGCGAGGTGCTCGCGAAATACGATCCCGAGGTGGTACGCTTTTTCATCATCCGCGCGCATTACAGAAGCCCGCTCAACTATTCCGACCAGCACCTCGACGATGCCAGACAGGCGCTGACCCGGCTCTATACCGCGTTGAAGGGCATGAACGCGGAAGCAGGGGCGGTCGATTGGGACGATCCCCGCGCCCGACGCTTCCGTGAAGCAATGAACGACGATTTCAACACGCCGGAAGCGGTGGCGGTGCTGTTCGAGCTTGCCAACGAGGTCAACAAGACACGCTCGCCGGAGGGCGCGCGGCTGCTGAAATCGCTGGCCGCCGTTCTTGGGCTGGTGCAGCGCGATCCCAGCGCCTACCTTCAGGCGTTGCCCGCCGTCGGCGGACTGGACGCCGCCCGCATCGAACAGCTGATCGCCGAGCGTGCGGCGGCACGCTCGGCAAGGAATTTTGCCGAGTCCGACCGTATCCGCAAGGAACTGCTGGATGCCGGCATCACGCTTGAAGACACGCCGCAAGGCACGATCTGGCGGCGGAGCTGAACCCCGCAGAGCAAGAAAATGGACAGGATTAACAAGATTTACGGGATCGAGTCTTTTAATCAAGTCCTGTCCATTGGCTTTTCGCCCTAATCGTGTTCCTGCAAAGCGCCTTCGGTTTCTTCGCCCTGATCGGGATCGCCTGGCTGCTTTCCGAGAACCGCCGTGCAGTGCCGTGGCGCATCGTCATCTCCGGCATCGTACTGCAAATCGCGCTGGCGGCGCTGCTGCTCAAGGCGCCGCCGTTCAAGAGCTTCTTTCTCGCGCTTAACGACGCGCTGCTTGCGCTGGAACGCGCGACGCAAGCCGGCACCTCCTTCGTCTTCGGTTATCTGGGCGGCGCACCGCTGCCATTTGCCGAATCGCCGGCGGGATCGAGCTTCGTGCTCGCGTTCCGCGCACTGCCGCTGATCCTGGTGGTGAGCGCGCTTTCCTCGCTGCTTTTTTACTGGCGCGTGCTGCCGTTCGTCGTGAAGTCGATTTCGGCTGTGCTCGAAAAAACCCTGGGTGTGGGCGGGGCGGTGGGGCTGTCGAGTGCCGCCAATATTTTCGTCGGCATGGTCGAGGCGCCGCTTTTCGTCCGGCCCTATCTTGCGCGCATGAGCCGCGGCGAGCTGTTCATGGTCATGACCTGCGGCATGGCGACCATAGCCGGAACCATGATGGTGCTCTACGCCAGCATCCTCGGTCCGGTGGTACCTGACGCAATGGGGCATATCCTGTCGGCGTCGATCATTAGCGCGCCGGCGGCGATCGTGGTCGCGGCGCTGATGGTGCCGCCTCAGGGCAGGCCCACTGTCGGCGACCTGGTCCCGGCACAGCCGGCACGCGGCGCAATGGATGCGGTGACGCGCGGCACGCTCGATGGACTGACGCTGTTGCTCAACATCGTCGCCCTTCTGATCGTGCTGGTGGCGCTGGTGACGCTCGCCAATCTGATGCTGGGCGCGTTGCCGGAAGTCGCCGGCAAGCCGGTGACACTGCAGCGGATGCTCGGTTTGGTCATGGCGCCGCTGGTGTGGCTGGCGGGAATACCATGGAGCGAGGCGGTAACCGCTGGCGCGCTGATGGGCACCAAGACCATCTTGAACGAGTTCGTCGCCTATCTCGACATGGCGCGGCTGCCCGACGCGGAACTGAGCCTGCGCAGCCGCCTCATCATGACCTACGCCTTGTGCGGTTTCGCCAATTTCGGCAGCCTCGGCATCCTGATCGGCGGGCTCGCGGCCATGGCGCCCGAACGGCGCGACGAGGTCGTCGCGCTCGGCATACGCTCCATCGTATCGGGTACGTTGGCGACCTTGGCAACCGGCGCGGTCGTCGGTATTTTTCTCGGCGCCCAATAAAACCGCCGGCAAATCGGCCGTGCCGTTCGTAAAAGCGGCCTGCCTCCCTGCGGCGCGACCCCGATACGGTTTATCATTGCCTGAGGAACTTGTCGGACTTCAGCCCGACAAGTTCCTTAAACAAAACCGCCATGGGAAAAAATGCGAAAGTATCATCAAAAAACCGGTAAAACGTCATGCCTGCGCGCTGAGCGGAGTGAAACGGCTGGAATTATTAAACATTATTTTCGCCTCGTTCTTTAGTTTTTTCATTTTGGGAGTTTGTCGGAGCTAAGTCCGACAAACTCCTGGAGGCATTCATGCTCGTCAATTGCGTCGTCTATCAGAATGGCAAGAAGCTGGCCGACATCGCCCAGGAAGATATCCACCGCTATCTCAACCAGCCCAAGTGTTTCATCTGGGTTGCGTTGCTCAACCCGGAACCCGATGAACTCATTACCATGCAACGCGAGTTCGGGCTGCACGAGCTTGCCGTGGAGGACGCGCATCACGGTCATCAGCGTCCCAAGCTGGAGGAATACGGCGACTCGCTGTTCGCCGTGATGCACACTATCGAGGTTGCGGGCGAAGAGCTGCGCGTCGGCGAGATGGACGTTTTCGTCGGCAAAAACTACGTACTGTCGGTGCGCAGCGGCAGCGAGCAGGGTTTCGCCAACGTGCGCGCCCGCTGCGAGCGCGAGCCGCACCTGCTCAAGCAGGGGGCCGGCTTCGTGCTCTATGCGCTGATGGACGCGGTCGTGGACCGTTATTTTCCGGTGATCGACGCGCTGGAACTTGAACTCGAGCGGGTGGAGGAGCGCATCTTCGCCGGCTCTCCGGCGCGCGGGAACGTCGAGGCGCTCTATGCGATCAAGCAGAAACTGATGGTGCTCAAACATGCGGCGGGTCCGCTGCACGAGGCCGCCAGCAAGCTCTACGGCGGGCGCGTGCCCGAAGTATGCGCCGGCACGCAGGAATACTTCCGCGACGTCTACGACCATCTGTTCCGCATCAATCAGTCGATCGACAGCCTGCGCGACATGGTGATCACCGCGATTTCCGTGAACCTGTCGCTGATCACGCTGCAGGAGAACGAAACCACCAAGCGGCTCGCGGCCTACGCGGCGCTGGTCGCGGTGCCGACCATGATCGCGGGCATTTACGGCATGAACTTCGAGCACATGCCGGAGCTGAAGTGGGCGTTCGGCTACCCGTTCACGCTCGCCGTGATGGCGGGGATCGACGCCTACCTGTTCTACCGTTTCCGCAAGGCGGGCTGGCTGTAGCGGGATCGAGGTGAGAGGCGACGTGCTGCGCGGGGAAAGCCTCGCGGTGTTCGGGGACTGGGTCAGGAAAGGGCGGAGGATATGGGGAATCCGCGCTTGCGCGGCAACCGGCGGGAGGATTACCGGTAATGCAGCGCGAACCGCCGTTTCCCTCCGACAAGTTGTTGCGGCTCAACGTGTCGGTGTGCCCGGTGTTCGTCTACACCATGTCGAACGCCGCCAAGACGCAAGCGCACGCCGATATCGCGCGCTGGATCGCCGAGGCCCGGCCGCTATTCGCGATCGCTGCGCGCTTCCCGTTATCGGAGGTAGTCGCCGCGCATCACATGGTCGAGCGCGGCGAGAAAATCGGACACGTGATACTCGCCACGGAATGACGGGCGGTGGGGCCTCCCGCCCGCATATTGTGAGGTAGGCCATGCCTGGTATCAAGATTGAAATCCGCGCTCGCTCGCGTGGACGGGCAATGCCCCGCCGCCACAAACATCTTTCCCGAAGGCTCCAGAGTTTCAATGAGGCCGCGGCGGATCGCCGCGGATAACACGGCTATCGCGGCGGCGGCATCCTGATAGATCGTCTGCTTCAATGAGGCCGCGGCGATTCGCCGCGGATAACGAGACGGGGTAAGGTTCAAAGGACGCAGCCCCATCGCTTCAATGAGGCCGCGGCGATTCGCCGCGGATAACCCAGCCCTCGAGCGCCGGCAACGACGAGATCACGTAGCTTCAATGAGGCCGCGGCGATTCGCCGCGGATAACCTGCTCCTCGTTCCTCTCCGTTCTGCAACCCTTCACTGCTTCAATGAGGCCGCGGCGATTCGCCGCGGATAACCA
>JAIESJ010000075.1 GCA_019746155.1 Burkholderiales bacterium | reverse complement strand
CGTAGTACTCAGCGCCGTTGCCGGTAAAACCGAGTTCTTCGAACAGATAATGGTTGAGCGCGATGAGAGTCTCGGTCGGCGTGATGTCCTGGCGCAGGCGGCGTCGCAGTCTGGCCGCCATGTCGTCGATCCGGTCGAGATAGGCGCCAATATCGAGGCCCTGGTATTCCCCGGCGGCGATCACCAGCGCCGCTTCGGCGAGATTGACCTGGTTGTCCGGCGCGATAGCGATCTGCCGCCAGCGCTCGGCCGGCGTGATTCCCATGGTCACATACGCCTCGCCAGCGGCAGGTTCATGAGCAGGTTCTGCGGCTTCATGCGCAGCACGCCGTCCGCCGTCATCGCCAGCCCGAGAAATACCGGCGCGCCGGCGACTTCGGGACGCAACGCCGAAGGGTCGGAAAAATCAACGCGATACAGGCCGATGATGCGTCTCATGCGCTCCTCCTCGATCTCGCCGCCATTATAAATCCCGTTGAGCATCGCGGTCGCTTCGGCATCGAGGCCGACATGCCATGTCCACTCTTCGTCCGGGATTTCGCGGATCGGCCTGACCGACGTCCGCACGCCGTGAAAATGCGCGATCCAGCGTTCGAGCACGCGGCACAGGGCCTGGCTGCCGGAACGCGCGTAGCTCAAATCGAGCACGGTGTCGAAACGCTCGTCGCGCTTCCAGTACTCGGCGCTGTTCTTGTCGTCGAGCACGTCGAGTTCGACCGTCTTGAGCGGCGCCTGCGCTCCCGCCAGCAGCCGCCCCAGGCTGCCGAGCGCGCCGCCGCTGGCGTGCATCTCGACCGTTTCAGCGTCGGCCAGCATGATCGCGCCGTCCTTGACGCTCACGCGCTGGCTACGGAAAAAAAGTTCGGCCGCGCGCGCCTCGAGCCCGTCCTCAGTGCCGTCGAGTAGCCCGCGCAGGATCACCTGCGCCGTATGATGGATGAACAGCGGCGGCACCGCGACATCGCGCCGGAACAGATCGAAGTAGAACGCCTCCAGCGTCGGCGCCGCCAGCAGCTGGTCGCGGAACCGCAATATCACGCGGTAGTTTTCGCGCGCGTCCGCGTCGGCCAGCGCCGCGATTTCCCGCGCCGTGATTTCACGCCGCGGTTCATCAAGCAGTGACTGATGCAGGGCGCGCTCCCTGGCGCACGACTCGGGCACCGGCGCGAGTTCCGGCCGCATGTAGTAGGCGCGCAGGTAATCGTCGGTGACCACGAGGCGCTGGTCGGCGCCACGCTCGAGCAGTCCGAAACCGCAATCTTTCCACAAATCTGCCATTAAAATAATAATAAATACAACGAGTTATTATACACCTGGCGCAGCGGTCTGCTGTCCGGCTTCCAGCACTTCCCAGCGCGCGAGGCTTTGCATCAACTCATCCTCGACGGCTGCGTAGCGCTGTTGCAGGGTTTTCACCCGTTCCGGCTGATCGCGGTAGAGCGCGGGAGCGGCGAGTTCGTCCGTGATTTTCTTCTGCTCCTGCTCCAGCGCTGCGATTTTCTGCGGCAGCGCTTCGAGTTCGCGCACCTCCTTGTAACTCAGCTTCGTCCTGGGCTGAGCGCCGGTCTCGCGCCGCAACTCGCCTGCTTTCGCTTGCAGCTTCGCCGCGATGGCATTCTGCTCCGACTGTCCGCGCACCACGCGCCGCCAATCCGAATAGCCGCCCGCATATTCGCGCAGCACGCCGCCGCCTTCGAATGCGATCACCTGCGTCACCACATTATCGAGAAAGGTGCGGTCGTGGCTTACCACGAACAGCGTGCCGGTGAAATCCCGCAGCAGCGACTCCAGCAGTTCCAGCGTCTCCATGTCGAGATCGTTGGTCGGCTCGTCCAGCACCAATACGTTGGCAGGACGCGAAAACAGCCTGGCGAGCAGCAGCCGGTTGCGCTCGCCGCCGGAGAGCGAGGACACCCTGGCGCGCGCGCGTTCCGGCGGAAACAGGAAATCGCCGAGATAGCCGATCACGTGCTTGCGCTCGCCGCCGATCTCGACGAACTCGGAGCCCGGGCTGATGCATTCGACGAGCGTGGCATTGTCGTCGAGCTGCTCGCGCAACTGGTCGAAATACGCGACAGCCAGCTTGGTGCCGTGCCGCACTTTTCCCGCGTCGGGCTCGAGCTCGCCCAGAATGATCCTGAGCAGGGTGGTCTTGCCGCAGCCGTTCGGGCCGAGCAGCCCCACCTTGTCGCCGCGCAGGATGCGGGTCGAAAACGCCTGGATCACCGCCCTGCCGTCGAAGCGCTTGCCGACGCCGTGCAGTTCGACCACCATCTGCCCGGAACGGTCGCCCTGGTCCACCGTAAAACTGACCTGGCCGACGCGGTCGCGGCGTGCCGCGCGCTCGCGGCGCAAACGCTCGAGCTGGCGCACCCGGCCCTCGTTGCGCGTGCGGCGCGCCTCGATGCCCTTGCGGATCCAGACTTCTTCCTGCGCCAGCAGCTTGTCGAAACGCGCGTTCGAAACCGCTTCCGCGTGCAGCATCTCCTCCTTGCGGCGCTGATATTCGGCAAAACCGCCGTCAAAGCTCGCCAGCCGTCCCCGGTCGAGTTCGACGGTGCGCGTTGCCACGTTATCGAGGAAGCGCCGGTCGTGAGTGACGAACAGCACTCCGCCGGAAAAACCCTTCAGCAATTCTTCCAGCCATTCGATCGCCGCGATGTCCAGATGATTGGTCGGCTCGTCGAGCAACAGCATCCCAGGCTCCGCCACCAGCGCCTGCGCCAGCGCGACGCGCTTTCTGACGCCGCCCGAAAGCCGTCCGACCACGGCATCTTCCCGCAGACCGAGCCGGGCGATCACGGCTTCGATCCGCGAATTGAGGCGCCAGCCGTCGGCGTGTTCGAGATCATGCTGCAACTGCTGCAGGCGTTCCAGCCCGGCCGCGGCCGGCGCGCCGGCAAGCTCATGCGACAGCGCATGGTATTCAAGCAGCAGACCGAACGCCTCACCCACGCCCTGAGCCACCGCCTCGAACACGGTGTGACGCGGATCGAGCTCGGGCTCCTGCTCGACGAGCGCAATGCGCAGACCGCTGCCGAGCCGGACATGACCGTCATCGAGCTGCTGCCGGCCCGCGATCACCTTGAGCAGACTGGTCTTGCCGCTGCCGTTGCGGCCGATCAGCGCGACGCGCTCGCCGGCATCGAGCGTCAGATCGGCATGGTCGAGCAGCGGCGCGTGCCCGAAGGCCAGGCAGGCCTGATCAAGCGTGACTAAGGGCATAAAGACTCAAAGGGAACCGCAGATTAATTCTTTTCAATACCCGCCTGACGGGTGCGCCGATGAAATGTGCATTTTGCACAGGTTCGGAAATTTCGATCGGATCGAGCACGCGCGGGTAGAAATCGACGCACTTTTCGAGATCGCGCGTGGTGATGACGATATGGTCGATGCTCTTGAGCATGGCGCAACCGCGTTGAGAGCGAGGAAGGACTGCATTTTACGGCAAAATGCCAGCCCACGCCCCGCAAGATGCGGGAGGCGGGCATACTCGACGGCTTCCGGGATTGCCCGCGCGGCGATTTTGTTTTTCTTTTAACAAACGGAAATTTTTCTTCTTGCCGATCCGGCCACGAAATTGGGCACGGGCCGTAGGGCGTGTCGGCGGAGTTTCTGCGCAAGGTCATACGCGGATTGATTCTCCGCGACGAGCCGCCATACTGGAAGCTGCCGGAACCCGATCGACCAGCAGCGCGAAACCAAGGTGGGCAGGGGTTTCGGAATCGAACGTTGGGTCGTTTTCCGCTAGAATACGCGCTCACGCCCCGGTAGCTCAGTGGATAGAGCAGCCCCCTCCTAAGGGGCAGGTCGGACGTTCGATTCGTCTTCGGGGCGCCAATAAATCAATAAATTACGTCACTACGGCAGTGTAAGTATCCCCGGGGGCTTACCTCACTGAGTTAGGTTACGTTATGGTCAGGGCTCAACCACCCGAGTCCGCCGCTTTCTCGGTCCTGGAAGGCCTATTGGTGCAAGAAACTTAAGGGACGGCATACTCGCCGAAGCGCAGCACTTCCCACAATTCGACGTCGCCGAAGGCGCGGAAAAACGACAGCGTGCGCAGCGTATCGAATTGCTCGGTCTCGAACACGCCTTGCCTGGGCCGCGGCATGTCGCCCGAGGCGGTCGCGACCAGGTCGTCGGAGAACGCCTGCCAGCTTTGATAACGCCTGGCCAGGTCGCGCTCCAGGGTGCGGCGCACGACTTCATCAATGCTCTTCGGCGAGGCTCCGGCCAGGAACAGGCGGTCAGACGCCGGGCGTGGATTATTTTTTAGCGTGGATTATTTTAATTTGCCGCCGAAGGTGCGTTTAAGGTTATTGCGCTTCCAGTCTTCGGGCTTGCCGTGAAAGCAGCGCTTGTCGCGCGGACCGTGGGTGGCAACGTCGGGAAACGTGCTGTAAGCCGGGCTCTGCCTTACCGACTGCATGCTGTTGGTCGCGGGCTTCGGCTGCATGCTGTCGGTCGTGGACTTGTCCCTATCCGCCATCGCCTGCTCCCCGCACTGTTGCTCCCGCCCATTTAACCGCATGTGTTTTGCCACCGTCAACTGCCGCGCTCCACCGCCATTCCCGGATCGCCGTGCTAGTATTCGACGTTCGTTGATTCTCCAGGCAGGCAGTGAGCACAGCCCCTTCATCCCGGTGGCAGTTCTGGATCGACCGCGGCGGGACGTTTACCGACATCGTCGCGCGGCGTCCCGACGGCACGCTGATTACGCACAAGCTGCTTTCGGAAAACCCCGGACATTACGATGATGCCGCGCTGGCCGGCATCCGCGATTTGCTGGGCATTCCCCGCAATGCCTGCATTCCCACTGAACGCATTGCAGCGGTCAGGATGGGCACCACCCTCGCCACCAACGCGCTGCTCGAACGCAAAGGCGAGCCCACTGCGCTGTTCATCACGCGCGGCTTCCGCGACGCCTTGCGCATCGCCTACCAGGACCGGCCGCACATTTTCGACCGCCACATCGTGCTGCCCGAATTGCTCCACAGCGCCGTTTACGAGGTGGATGAGCGCGTCACCGCGCACGGCCAGGTGCTGCGGCCACCGGACATGGCGCAGGCGCAGCGCGATCTGCGCGATGCTTACGACAAGGGCTTGCGCTCGGTCGCCATCGTGCTGATGCACGGCTATCGCTATCCGGAGCATGAGCGCCGCCTTGCCGCGCTCGCGCGCGAGACGGGTTTTTCCCAGGTCTCGGTGTCGCATGAAGTGAGCCCGCTGATGAAACTGGTGAGCCGCGGCGACACCACGGTCGTCGATGCCTACCTCTCGCCCATCCTGCGCCGCTACGTCGAGCGCGTGGCAGCCGAGCTGGGCGCCTCGCGGCTTTCGTTCATGCAATCGAGCGGCGGTCTCACCGACGCGCGGCTGTTCCACGGCAAGGACAGCATTCTTTCCGGGCCTGCGGGCGGCATCGTCGGTGCAGCGCGCGCTTCGCTCGCCGCCGGCTTCGACCGCATCATCGGTTTCGACATGGGCGGCA
>JAIESJ010000242.1 GCA_019746155.1 Burkholderiales bacterium | reverse complement strand
CTCGCTTCCCTGGTAGGCCACGACGACTGGCTGCCCGAAGCGTGCGCCCGGCCCCACCCCCAGTACTACCAGCAGTACCTGCTCCATTGCGATCCGCTCGAGCGTTTTTCGGTAGTGAGCTTTGTGTGGGGGCCGGGACAGAAAACACCGGTGCACGACCACACGGTATGGGGTATGGTCGGCATGATGCGCGGCGCGGAATCGTGCCGGCGCTACGCGCTGTCCGCGCCCGGCGAACCGATGCAGGCCGGCGCGCAGGAACGTCTGCTGCCGGGACAGGTCGACAGGGTTTCGCCCACTGTCGGCGACATTCACGAAGTCGCGAACGCCTTCGACGACCGCGTCTCGATCAGCATCCACGTCTACGGCGCCAACATCGGCGCAGTCAAACGCCATGTGTTCGACACCGGGAGCAGCGCTGTTAAAGATTTTGTTTCCGGTTATTCGAGCGCTATGATGCCCAATTTCTGGGACCGCTCGGCCGAAGTGCGCGCAACGCTCGGAAAATAACCAAAAATCCACATTCAGCCACAGAGAAACTGCACAAGAACCCCTCGAAGAGATTCAAATTAAGGTTCAAGCCGCCATGCCAGCACAATACACGCTCATTCAGAACTTACGTATGCGGATTTGCCCTTCCTCTGGGAACTCTGTGTCCTCTGTGGCAAAGGCTCTTGGTTTTATCACATTCAATGAATGACGAACTGATCAGGAAGCACGAGGGCCACGTCACCCGTCTGACGCTGAACCGTCCGCAGAAAGCAAATGCGCTGTCCGCCTCACTGGTGGAAGCGCTGCTCAACGCGGTCGAATACGCCCACACCGACGGCACGCGGCTTATGATCCTCGAGGGCGCGGGCGCTCACTTCTGCGCCGGCTTCGATTTCACCGGTTATCTGGAGCAGAGCGAGGGCGATCTTGCCTTGCGCTTCATCCGCATCGAGACGCTGCTGCAGCAGCTCTACCACGCTCCCTTCGAGACCCTGGCGCTCGCCCACGGCAGGAACTTCGGCGCCGGCGCCGACCTGGTGGCAAGCTGCGGCGTGCGGGTGGCCGCTCCCGGCACGACGTTCCGCATGCCCGGCCTGCGATTCGGCGTGGTGCTCGGCACGCGCCGGCTCGTCCACCGCATCGGCGCAGAGAATGCACGCGATATCCTCTCCGCCTCCCGCACCTTCGATGCCGACGAGGCGCTGAAGATGAAGTTCGTGACGCGCATCGCCGCGCCGGCAGAATGGCCTGCGCTGATCGCCGCGACTCGCGCCAGCTGCGAGCTGCTGGCGCCGGCCGCGTCAGCCGCCCTGCACTACCAGACCGTGACCGACACTCGCGCCGAAGACCTGGCGGCGCTCGCCATCTCAGTGAGTACGCCCGGACTGAAAGAACGGATTCGTCTGTTCAGGGAATCGAACAAGTGAATAATGAATGACGAGAGTCAAGCGGTGAGCGGTGGATCTACACGGCCCGCTGTTCACTGCTTACTGTTTACTGCTTACTGGTCACTGGTCACCGGTGACTGATTACCAATCAACCGAGGAAAAACATGAGTAGCAACCTGCCCGCAACCATGAAAGTCATCGAAATGAGCGCCCCCGGCGGCCCCGAGGTGCTGAAGCTCGCCGAACGTCCGTTGCCCAGACCCCAAGCCGGCGAAGTGCTGATCAAGGTCGCCGCCACTGGCGTCAACGGTCCGGACCTGATGCAACGCAAAGGCCTCTACCCACCCCCGGCCGGCGCCTCGGATCTGCTCGGTCTTGAAGTGTCGGGCGAAATCGTGGCCATGGGCGATCAGGTCACGCGCTGGGCGGTTGGCGACCAGGTGACCGCGCTTACCAACGGCGGCGGTTACGCCGAGTATTGCGCCGTCGATGCCCAGCACTGTCTGCCGGTCCCGAAAGGCATCGCGTTGCGCGATGCGGCCGGTCTGCCGGAAACCTTCTTCACCGTGTGGAGTAACGTGTTCATGGGCGCCGGCCTCGCGGCAGGCGAAACGTTTCTGGTCCACGGCGGGGCGGGCGGCATCGGCACGACGGCCATTCAGCTCGGCAAGGCCTTCGGCGCAAAAGTCATCGCCACCGACAGCCCGGAGGAACGCTGCAGGATCTGCCGCGACCTCGGCGCCGACCGCGTCATCGACTACCGGCAGGAGGACTTTGTGGAAATCGTACGCAAGGAAGGCGGCGCCAACGTCATCCTCGACATCGTCGGCGGCCCGAACATCGAGCGCAATTTCAAGACCGCCAGCCACGACGGCCGCATCATACAGCTCGCCTTCGCACTCGGCTCCAAGGTCGAGATCAACCTGATGCCGGTGATGCTGAAGCGCCTCACTTATACCGGCTCGACCCTGCGGACCCGTCCGCCTGCTTTCAAGGCAAGAATCGCGCAGGAACTCGAGGCGAAGGTCTGGCCGCTGATCGAGAGCGGGCAGATCCGCGTAGTCACCCGCCAGACGTTCCCGCTCGCCGCAGCGGGCAAAGCTCACGCGCTGATGGAGTCGAGCCAGCACATCGGGAAAATCGTGCTGACGGTTGATCAGCAGTAAGCAGTCAGCGGCGCGCGGCGATGGAGAACCGTCGCGCCGGGAGCCTTACACGACTCGCCGTCTTTTACTGCTCGCCGCTTGGCCGCTTTCGCACCAGATCAATCGCGGCTGCCCGGCATCAGGTTTGCCGGGCGCATTACCCCGGTCAATGATTCGCGGCGCGCAGCGCGGCGATGCGCTCTTCGAGCGGCGGGTGCGACATGAACAGGTATTTCAGGCCATGGGCCGCACCGCCCGAAATTCCGAATGCGGCCATCTGATCGGGCAACTGCGACTGCTCGTGGTTCAGCTTGAGGCGCTCGAGCGCGGCGATCATCTTGTTGCGGCCGGCCAGCCGGGCGCCGCCCGCATCGGCACGGAACTCGCGCTGACGGCTGAACCACATCACGATCATGCTGGCAAGGATGCCGAGCACCAGTTGCGCAACGATGACGGTGATGAAGAACGCCGGGCCGTGCCCGCGCTCGACCCTGAACACCAGACGATCGACCAGGAAGCCGATGACGCGCGACAGGAAGATCACGAAGGTGTTGACCACGCCCTGGATCAGCGTCAGCGTCACCATGTCGCCGTTCGCGATGTGGCTCACTTCATGTCCCAGAACCGCCTCGGCCTCCTCCTGCGACATGTTGTTGAGCAAGCCGGTGCTAACCGCCACCAGCGCGCTGTCGCGGTTCCAGCCGGTGGCGAAAGCGTTGATCTCGGGCGAATCGTAGACCGCAACTTCCGGCATGCCGATGCCGGCCTGCTGCGCCTGACGCTTGACGGTATCGACCAGCCAGCGCTCGGTCATGTTGGAGGGCACTTCGATCACCTGGGCGCCGGTCATCGTCTTGGCGCTCCACTTCGAGATCAGAAGCGATATGAACGAGCCGCCAAAACCCATCACCGCGGACAGCACCAGCAAGGCATTGAAGTCGATGCCCGTGCCTTGGCTTTCGAGCATGCGGTCTATCCCCAGCAGCTGCAGCGTGATACTGAGTACCAGCACGATTGCCAGGTTGGTGACGATATACAGAAAAATCCGTTTCATATGAGTCTTGCCCCTCCGGTGATGAACTCGATGCTTAGATGGGAGCGCGCCCGGCAAGTTCAATAGCGCGGACCCGCCACACTTAATAAGTAACTTATTGATTTAAATCAACTTTTTTATAACACTTCTTGAGCAAAGTGCATTTTACCTCAACGCCGCCCGGGCCGCAGGCGCAATCTGCAACCACAAGGTCACGGGGCCGTCGTCGACGGGCATGACTTTCACGCCGGCTATCATGAGCGCAGGCACACGAACACGCAGCGATTCCGTCGCAAATTCATGCTCGCGTCGCCCGGTGTGCTCACCGCTTTCGGCACAACCGCAGCGTGGCGCTGACGGGGCGAATTATCTTGCCTAGGCTGCCCGGGCTGCGGCAAACTGTTATTTTTTGCCGCGGTAGCGCTGCGCATTCCCAACGTTTCGCGCGCCCCAGATGCCCAGCCACCCGATTTTCGACCCCCATCTCTCGACCGAAGAGCTGCGCGGCTTTTCGCGCACGGTCGCGGAAATCGAATGGCTGCTGCTGGCCCTGGTCCTGATATACCAGTTCGTGCTGGCGCCCAGCCAGGAGAGTTCGACCGCGCTGGCGATGGCGTCGTTCTTCTTCGCCGCGTTCGTGCTGAGCTTCCGTTACATCAACTTCTATCGCCAGGAAACGCACTGGAAACTCGCGATCGAAACCCTGGTAATGATCATTTTCATCACCTGGGTGCTGACGTACTCGGGACGCCTGGAAAGCCCGCTGCTCAATCTCTACCTGCTGGTCATCATCATCAGCGCGCTGACCCTGGGAAAGCTCGCCACCCTGCTGGAGATCGCCCTGATCGCCGGCTGCTATCTGTGGCTCGGCGCCCCGAAACGCAGCGAGTCGCTGACGATCACTGCGCATGTAACGGCATTGATCTCGCAGCTCGCACCCTTGCTGCTGGTCGCCTACGTCACGACCATGCTCTCCGCCGATATCCGCCGCGCGCTGGTGCAGATCAAGTTCCTGTCCGAAACCGACGACCTGACCGGCGTATTCAACATGCGCGCGTTTACGGCGCTTGCCGACAAACTTTTCAAGCACGCCGCGCGCTACGCCCGCCCGTTCAGCATTCTGATGATCGACTCCGACAGCCTGAAAACGGTCAATGACACCTACGGCCACGAGGCCGGCAATCGCCTGCTGAAAATGACCGTGCAGTGCATCCAGAGCCAGCTGCGCGAAACCGACTATATCGCCCGCTACGGCGGCGACGAATTCATCGTGCTGCTGCCCGAAACCTCATGCGATGGCGCCGCTGAAGTCGCCAATCGTATCCGCCAGCGCATCGAGTCCACGCCGATTCCCACGCGCAAAGACAGGGTCCAGGCCACGGTCAGCATCGGCATCGCCTGCTATCCCGAGCACGGCAACACCATCGACACCGTCATGGAAAATGCCGACCAGGCGATGTACACCAGCAAGGCCGAAGGCAGAAACCGCATCACGGTATACAGCAGGAGCTAGAACCTGTCAGGCATCAGACCCGGCCCGCGGTTTGTTCCGGGCTTTCCTGGTTCGCGAGCGCGTCTCCGACACGCGCCCCGGCCGGAAATAATCGGTGTCGTCGTAATATTGCTCGCGTTCATTGTCCGCGCACCAGCCCGGCACGCCGAGAACGGGTAACGGCGCGAGTTCACGTGTCGCGTTTAACATTCCCGTGTCAAGCAAGCGCCGCTCAAGCATGGCATCGAGCCGCTCGAGTTGTGCCGTGGGCGGCAAAGAGAAAAAATCCCCTTCCACCGCGAGCAATATGCCGTGCCCCGTCAGCCGTGAATGGCGGCGCAGCACTTTTTCATACAACGCGTGCCCAAATACATAAAAGCGCATTGCCGGTTCAATGCGTGCACGGTTGTGCCAGAAC
>JAIESJ010000030.1 GCA_019746155.1 Burkholderiales bacterium | reverse complement strand
CAGTGCGACCTCGAGCGCGCCGGTGGCGGAAGTCAGCGTCCGTACCGGCCGTCCGTCGAGATAGGCCGACAGCGCCCGCTCCAGCGCGAGCACCTGGGGGCCGCTGGTGATCCAGCCCGAGCGCAGCACTTCAGCCACTCCCTGGATGGTTTCTTCGTCCAGGGTAGGGCGGGTAAAAGGAAGATAGTTCATTGTTTCGAGTTTAAAGTTTCAGGTCTGAAGTCGTTTCGGGTTTCCTGGGCATCAAACTTCAAGCGTTAAACCTGGAACCTGAAACTGAGTCAGCTCCGGGCGACGATGAAAACACCGATGATGATGAAACCGATACCGGTCAGCCGCATCAGCGTCACCGCTTCGCCGAACAGATACCAGGCGGCGATGGCGCTGACCACGTAGCCGATGGATAGCATCGGGTAAGCAATGCTGACCTCGACGCGCGACAGGGCCATGATCCAGACCACGACGCTGACGACATAGCAGGCCAAACCTGTAATGATATGCGGTTCGGAGGCGAGTTTCCATCCCACCGGCACGATGTTTTCCCGGGAAAATTCAAAAGCACCGATGACGTTGGTGCCGGCTTTCAGCAACAGTTGCGCGGCGGCATTAAGCAGCACACCGCACAGCACGAGAAAAAAACTCAGGGCGTTCATGACTTCGGGGTGCCGGCGACACCTGCATGCCCGGATTGTTCTTGAGCGATGGTTTTTACGACAACCCGTCGGGTATCGCGGGCGATTTCTTGCATGGGCAGACCGGTTTTCCTGAATTCAACGTAGGTTTGCGGCGTCATGATGGCCAGCGCGTAATTACTGTTACGCCAGGCGCGCTCGAACTCGGCGTAATCGCGCAGCCACAACTGCGGCTCCTGGGCGAGACCATAAGCCATCTCATCCGCGAACGCAACCAGGGTCACGGTGCGCTTGAGGTAGAACGGCAGCGTTTGCTCATAGGTGCTGACGCTGTAGCACGGCGTGTCGGCTTTGAGATAAGGCTTGATTTCCTGGGCGAGATGGTAGGCGGAGGAGGCGCGTGCCAGGCTGTCGTGTCCCATCAACCCTTTGCTCAATACTTGATGCCGTTCAGGCGCGGCGTCAGTCAATCGCCGGTGGCCACCATCTCACGCGGAATTTCCGCATAATTAGCGGGCGTTTGCGAGGCATTGTTTGGCAAGCGCCGCAAAATGCTCGTCGCGGGCTTCGTCAAGCACGAGCACGGGCGCGCGCCCGAGGGCCGGATAGTGCTTGAGCGTCGAGCGGGTGTAGGCCGGATCGTAGTGCTTGATCAGCAATTCCTCGGTAAGCTCGTCCCATTTCCGGTCAAGCGTGAGCTTTTTCCAGTGCGCTATCGTGCCGTGACCATAAAGGCTGGCCAGGCACTCGAGTTTTGCGATCAGCGTGCCGGGCCGGTCAAGAAAATGCGCGTATTCCTCCTTCAGCAGAGCGATGCGAACCGGCAAGGGTGCTTCGAGCAGCACGCAATCGCTGCGCCACATCGCATCGATCAGCGCTTCCGGCACGCGCAGGCTGCCGATTTTCCTGCTTTCGGCCTCGACGTAGACCGGGTGTTGCGCCGAAAAACCGTGCAGCTTGCTCCAGATCAGGCTTTCGAACATCTTCTGCGCCGGCTGCGGCGCATCCGGGAGGTTGCCGAGCACCGAGCCGCGATGTGCGGCGAGCGCTTCGAGGTCGAGTACCTGAGCACCGGATGCCATGAGCGCGCGCAGCAGGCGGCTTTTCCCGGAACCGGTCAAGCCGCAAACGACGCGCCAGCGGAACTTTTGCGGCAGCGTCGCGAGAGCGGTGACCACGGCGCGCCGATAGGCCTTATAACCGCCGTCGAGCTGCCCGACGCGCCACCCGATCTGATGCAGCACGTGGGCGAGAGCGCCGCTGCGGCCACCGCCGCGCCAGCAATAGACGAGTGGACACCAGCTTCGCGGGCGGTCCTGGAAGCGCTCGAGCAGGTGGCGGGCGATGTTGGCACTGATCAACGCCGCGCCGAGTTTCTTGGCTTCGAACGAGGAAGTCTGCTTGTAGAGCGTTCCGACCTGCGCCCGCTGCGCGTTGTCGAGAACCGGACAGTTGATTGCGCCCGGGATATGGTCCTCGGCATATTCGCTTTCCGAACGGACGTCGATAATCTCGTCAAACTCGGACAGTTGTGCTACGGTTACCGTTGCAGGCCCTCTGGCGGCGATGGTTTGCAGAGCCGAAGGCTTTCCGGTCAAGCTGGTGTTCTTCGCGGCAGCCGCATTCGTTTGGACAGGCATTGCTATAGTTTACGGGAAAATGAACAAACCTATCGAATCCACGCAGATCAGACTGACGCAACTCTCCCACGGCGGCGGGTGAGGGTGCAAACTGACGCCAGCGTTGCTGAGCGAAATTCTCTCCAAGTCTCCGGTCGGAAAAGTCTTTCCTGACCTGCTGGTCGGCACCGAATCGAGCGATGACGCGGCGGTGTATCGCATCAACGATACACAGGCTATCGTTGCGACCACCGATTTTTTCATGCCTATCGTCGATGATCCGTACGATTTCGGCCGTATTGCGGCGACCAACGCAATTTCCGACATTTATGCCATGGGCGCGAAGCCTTTTCTTGCGCTCGCGTTGCTCGGCATGCCGGTCGGAAAGATCCCGGTCGAAACCATCCAGCGCATCGTGGCCGGCGGCCACTCGGTGTGTGATGCCGTCGGGATCCCGATTGGCGGCGGTCATTCGATCGATTCGCCGGAGCCGATTTACGGCCTGGTGGTGCTTGGTCTGGTGCATCCCGACAAGGTCAAGCGCAATAACAGGGCGCGTGCCGGCGATGTCTTGATACTCGGCAAGCCACTCGGCGTGGGTATCATGAGCGCGGCGCTCAAGAAAAACGAGTTGCGCAAGAAAGCCTATCAGCAGATGCTGGAAACCACGACGCAGCTCAACACGCCGGGTGTGGCCCTGGCCGACATGCCTGGAGTGCATGCGTTGACCGACGTTACCGGCTTCGGTCTGCTCGGTCACCTGCTCGAAATCTGCCGCGGATCGCTACTCAAGGCCGAGATCAGTTTTGAACAATTGCCGATCCTGTCGGCGGCGCGCCACCTGCTGGAACAGGGTTTTGCCACCGGCGCTTCCGATCGCAACTGGGCAAGCTGCCGGCATGAAGTGACGTTGCCTGCCGGCGTGCCGGGCTGGCATAAGAAGCTCCTTACCGACCCGCAAACCAGCGGCGGTCTGCTCGTTGCCTGCGAATCTGCATCCGTTCCCGCTGTGCTCGAGGTGTTCAAGAGCGAGGGCTTCAAGTACGCAACGCAGATCGGCCGGCTCACCGCAGGCGCGCCGTCGGTCACGGTGACCTAAACGGGTGGCGGGAAAAGGGAAACAGGTAATAGTAAAAGCCCGCCACGCGTTGCAACGTTTTCCGTTCTTAACCGTTTACTGTTCACCATTTACTGTTGTTTCAGCAGCGGGCGCAGCCTTTTCCAAACCGTTTCAAGCATAAGCGGCTGGGCCTGTGCCGCAGGATGGATGCCGTCGGCCTGGAACATCTCGCGGTCGTCGGCGAAGCCTTCAAGCAGGAAAGGCACCAGCGGCAGCTTGCGGCGTTGCGCGATGTCGGCGAATACATTTTGGAATTTTTTGGCGTAAGCGGCGCCGTAGTTGGGGGGTAGCCGCATCCCGACCAGCAATACCTTGGCATTGAACTTGCGGCACGCCTCGGTCATCGCATCGAGATTGCCGCGCATCGCGTCGAGGTTCTGGCCGCGCAAGCCGTCGTTGGCGCCGAGCGCAAGGATTACGATGGCGGGACGGTGCGTGTCGAGTGCCGCCGCGATGCGGTTTTTGCCGCCCAGGGTAGTTTCGCCGCTGATGCTGAGATTTACTACTTTATAATCAAACTTTTCGTCATGCAGCCTTTTCTGCAACAGACTCACCCAGTTCTGCTCCTGCGGCAAGCCGTAGCCCGCCGAGAGACTGTCGCCGTAGACCATGATGGTCGCAGCAACGCCTGCCGCCGGCGGTGGCAACATCAACATAAGAAGGCAAAGGATGCGAAAGATCATGAATGAAGGTTCGGGCGCGCCTATTGTGCGGGTTGCTGCGCTGGGCAAGCAGATTACCACCGGCGACTCGGAATTGACCATTCTGAGGGACATAAGTTTCGAGGTGAGCGCCGGTGAAGCGGTTGCCATCGTCGGCGTATCGGGCTCAGGCAAATCGACGCTGCTCGGCCTGCTGGCGGGACTGGATGAGCCGACCGCAGGCTCGGTTGAAATCGACGGTTGCGATCTGTTCGCGCTGGACGAGGATGGCCGGGCTGCGCTGCGCGGCCGCATGCTGGGCTTCGTGTTCCAGTCGTTTCAGTTGCTGCCCGAGTTCACCGCGCTTGAAAATGTCATGCTGCCGCTTGAACTCGCCGGCGATGCTGGCGCGCGTGCGGCGGCCTCCGCTCTGCTCGAGCGAGTGGGACTGGGCAACCGCCTGGATCACTATCCGAAACAGCTCTCGGGCGGGGAGCAGCAGCGCGTCGCCATTGCGCGCGCGTTCGTGACCAGGCCGGTGCTGCTGCTCGCCGATGAACCAACCGGCAACCTCGATGCCGCAACCGGCAGGACAATAATCGATCTCATGTTCGAACTCAACCGCGAGCGCCGTACCACGCTGTTGCTGGTTACTCACGATGAATCGTTGTCACAGCGTTGCGGCCGCGTGTTGCGGCTTGCCGACGGCATGCTGCAGAACAGTGAGGCGTAAGGCGTGAGGGGTGAGGCGCAAGCCCGCGCGGATATGAACGCCTTACGCCCGATTCCTCACGCTTCACGCATTTCATGGCACTGATATGAGACTCTTCAAGGAAATCGGGCTGGCGTCACGGCTCTTGGTGCGCGATGGGCGCGCAGGCGAGCTGTTTTTAATCGGCGTGGCGGTGGTCATCGCCGTGGCGAGTGTCACTACCATCGGTTTTTTCACCGATCGCGTGCACCGGGCATTGAGCCGCCAGGCCAACCAACTGCTGGGCGCCGACCTAGTGGTAGTCGCGGACCGCCCGCTACCGCGTGCATTCGAGACCGAGGCATTCAGTCGCGAGCTGGCGGTGACGCGCATGATGCGCTTTCCCAGCATGGTGGTGCGCGGTGACAGGAACGTGCTCTCCAGCGTCAAGGTGGTGAGCGCCGGCTATCCCTTGCGCGGCGAATTGCGTATCGCCGATCGGCTCTTCGGTGTCGATCGCCGTGCCGACTCGATCCCCGTGCCGGGCACGGTATGGGTTGACGAGAAACTTTTCACGCAGCTTGAACTTGTCAGCGGCGACAGTATCGACCTCGGCGCGGCCAAGCTCAAGGTGGCGGCGATCCTCACCCAGGAACCCGACAGCGCGATCGGATTCATCAATGCCGGTCCGCGTGTCATTTTGAACGAGGCCG
>JAIESJ010000275.1 GCA_019746155.1 Burkholderiales bacterium | reverse complement strand
CGCTCACGTTCCAGTTCACGGAACAGTTGCACGCCGTGTTCGACCCGACGCTGGGCGCGATGTGGCTGCACTGGAACCCCAAACCACGGCCCTGCTTCAATCTGCCACTACTTGCAGCTCTCGATGACTATTGTGAATGGCTGAATGGCACCCAAGGCATCATCGAACATGCGGGTGTAACGCAGGCCGTCAAGGCGTCAATCCTGTGCTCCGATGCGCCGGGGATATTCAATCTTGGTGGTGATCTTGATCTGTTTTCGACATTGATCGAGCAACGCAACCACGCAGGCCTGCGGGAATACGGCGCTGCCTGTGTCGAGGTCGTCTACCGCAACTACGTGTGCTACGACCTGCCCCTCGTCACGGTATCCCTGGTCCAGGGTGAATGTCTGGGCGGCGGCTTCGAGGCTGCACTCTCAAGCCAGGTGCTGATCGCCGAACGCAGTGCCCGATTCGGCTTTCCCGAGATCATGTTCAACCTGTTCCCGGGAATGGGCGCGGTGTCCTTCATTCAGAGACGCACCAACGAGCGTATCGCCGGCGAACTCACCAGCAGCGGCAGGATCTACAGCCCGAAAGAACTCCATGACAAAGGGATCGTCGATGTGGTGGCGGACGATGGTGAAGGGCCCGCCGCGGTGCGCGACTACCTGCGCAGGAAGGGACCCATGATGCAAAACATTACCCAGGTGCGGCGCCGCATCGCGCGGCTGACCCGGGACGAACTCGATGACATCGTCGACATCTGGGTTGACGCGGCGCTACGGATCAATCCACGCGATCTGAAATTGATGGGGCACCTGGTCGCGAGGCAGAACCGATTGCATTAAACGAGAAAATCAGAAGAGGCGTCATGAAAACCGTTGTCAACCTGAAAACCGATGGACCCACAGGCGGAATGATCGCCATCGCCACAAAAAAGGTGCTGGTCATCGATGACCAGAGAAATGCCCGCGTAATACTCGAGGGCGTGATCCGCTGCGTCGACCCGTATATCGAGGTCAAGGCTTTCGCCAGTCCCCTGGAAGCTATTGAGTGGGCCAGGGCCAACACGCCTGACCTGGTACTGACCGATTACAAGATGCGCGAGATCGACGGCATCGAAACCATCAAGCGGTTGCGACAGTTGCACACCTGCGCCGATGTTCCCATCGTGATGGTGACCGTGAGCGCGGATGCCAAGGTGCGTCATGCCGCATTCGATGCCGGAGTCACGGATTTTTTGGTCAAACCTTACGACCACTACGAATGCCGTGCGCGCTGCAGAAATTTGCTGACCATGCACGAACAGTACCTGCTGCTGAAAGACCGCGCCAGGCTGCTCGAATACGAAATCTCCACGGCGATTCGAGCCATGCGTGCCCGTGAGCGAGAAACCATCATGCTCGCCGCCAATCTCTCCGAATACCACGCCCATCAAAACGGATACCGACTGGTCAGGATCGCGCGCTACTCGCGCCTCATTGCCGAAGGCATGGAACTCGGACCCGAGATGGCGGAACGCATTGAACTGGCCTCCACCCTCCATGATGTAGGCAAGATCGGCATCACCGACGAAATCCTGCTCGCCGGCGAAGACCTGTCTGAAGCCAAGGAACAGGCGCTGCGGGAGCACACCCGGATCGGGCATCACCTGCTCGAAAAAAGCACCTCCGAATATCTGCAGATGGCCGCGGAAATATGCCTGCACCACCATGAACGCTACGACGGCCTTGGCTATCCACAAGGCGTCAAAGGCAATGAAATTCCGTTACCCGCACGGATCGTGGCAGTCGCCGAAGCCTTTGACGACTTGACCGCTTCCCGATATCGCGATGGACACGATCAGATCGATGCAGCGATGAGCAGCCTTGCGGCCAGGAAAAATGCTGCATTCGACCCCGTATGCGTAGAAGTGCTCGGCAACCATATCGAGATGGCGCGAGAAATCATGAGTGCGTTTGCCGATCCGGCGTGAGCTGGCTCGATGAGTTAGAGCTCCGATGATCACAGAGCCCTCCTCGCCTGCACGGTCTTATTTCGACTTGTTGCGTGAGCGCCTTGCCAGGCGCGAGGACAGCGAGCACGTGCAGGCTTTCATTCGGGTCGGATTCGGCCTGCTCATCTCCATCTATCTATATTCAACGATCGGCCCACGCTTCGATATTCACGTGGTTTGCATCGGTTTCGAGATTCTTTCGCTGGCCATCGTTCTTGCGATCCTGATCCACCCGCAGCGTTCCGCGTGGCGCCGCGGTTTCGGTGCGGTCGTCGACCTGGGCACGACGACCTACCTCATGTGGACAAACGGTGAAGTGGGTGCACCGTTATACGGCATCTATCTCTGGGTGACGTTCGGCAACGGCTTCCGCTATGGCGTGCACTCGCTATATGCGTCACAAGCGATGAGTTTGGCGGGTTTTGGGGCAGTCGTCGCGTTCAATCCGTTCTGGCACCAGCATGCACTGATGGCGGGCGGTTTCCTGATACTACTCGCAGCGGTGCCACTCTACGGTGCCGTATTGCTCAAAGGCGTGACAACCGCCCAGGACAAGGCCGAACAGGCAAATGAAGCCAAGAGTCGCTTCCTGTCGGTCATGAGTCACGAAATCCGCACGCCGTTGAACGGGATCATCGGCATCAACGCCCTCCTCCGCAAAACCAAGGTAACGCCCGAGCAACTCGATCTCATTAATACACTTGGCATGTCTTCCGAAGTCCTGCTGTCGCTGCTCGATAACGTGCTCGACATCGCGAAGATTGAGGCCGGCAGGATGCCGATCGAGCAGGTTGATTTTGACCTTCATCTGGTGATCGACGGCGCCATGAAGATTGCAGCGACGCACGCGGCAGCAAAGGGGCTTCACTTCAGCGCTTTTGTGGATGCGGCCGTCCCCCGCTTCGTCGTCGGTGACCCGCACCGGCTGCGCCAGGTCTTGATCAATTTACTGTCGAATGCGACCAAGTTCACCGACCAGGGTGGTGTACACCTGCGCATGACGGTCGTGCGTCGGCGATCCGGCACCGTCGCCGTCCGCTGTGAAGTGATCGACACGGGTGTGGGCATGTCGACGGAGGCGAAGACGCAGATTTTTCAGCCGTTTGTTCAGGCTGATCAGAGCACCACCCGGCAATTCGGCGGGACAGGCCTCGGTACGACGATTGCCCGTCAGCTGATCGAGCTGATGGGAGGACAGATGGGTGCGGAAAGTGCGCCGAATCAGGGCAGCACCTTCTGGTTCGAAGTGCCGCTGCGAACCCGAGATGTTGTCGATGCACAATCACCACTTCCGGGCATCCGCGTATTGCTGCTCGGCCTGAAACCGCAACTGGGGGCGCACCTAACCCGGCTCCTGCGATCATGGCAGGTCATCGTGGAATCCAGTCCCGGTGCCGAAGCTGAAAAAATGAGTGCCGCGGCGAAGTACTCGGGAGCGCCATGGCACGTCATCATTGTGAATCATGATGACAGTGCCAATCGATTCTTTGACCTGAACCAGGCGCAGCCCGGCTGGGAACGACATCCCAGTGTGATCGCGCTCAACCCCCCGGCCGCCGCTGGCGATCGATGGACCATGGTGCAGTGGCCCTACACGGCGGCCCTCGCCTTGCCGATTACCGCAGACGCGCTGCACCGGGCACTACATTTCGCTGCGATCGATGAAATCACGAGCCAGGCGCGGGCTGTCCGTCGGGAACAGCAGCATCCCCGGGGCCGGGCTGGTGGCCGGCTTCGCGTGCTCGTAGCCGAAGACAACGCCACCAACCGGAAAATCATCGCCCAGGTGCTGGAACATGGCGGATACGAAGTTACCCTCGCCTCCACCGGCACCCAGGCTGTGGAAAAGCTAAATCAGGCCGAATTTGACGTCGTCATCCTCGACAAATACATGCCTGGCATGAGCGGCATGGAGGTCGCGGAGCGCTACATCGCCTTGCGGCAAGAACCGCGGGCGCCAATGATCATGCTCACCGCCGAGGCCACAGCGGAAGCGATGCAGCAATGCAAGGCTGCGGGCATGCAGGCCTTTCTGACCAAGCCGATTGATCCCGAGATGCTCTTCGAGACCATCAGCGCCCTGACCGGTGACGCACGGGTTATCTCCGATCAGCAAGCCTCAATGGAATCTGCAACGCAACTGTCACCGAATGCACCCATTCTGGATGAATCGATACTCGCGGAACTAGATAAACACGCCTACTCAACGCAATTTATCGCCGACATCGTGGAGTCGTTCACATCCGACATGAGTGAACTGATCGAGCGGCTCGAAGCAATAACTGCCAGCGCGGACTGGAGCGAACTGACTGACATCCGGCATACGATGGAGGGAACGGCCCGCGGCAGCGGCGCGCGCGGCATAACTGCACTAGTTGAAGAACTCAAATCGCTGCCCGATTTGACCTCGGAAGAGCGCTTCGAGCGTATCGAAGAACTACGTCGCTGCTTTGTGACGACACAGGAGGCTATGCAGCATTTCGTGGCAATACGATCACGCACCTTGACGCCCCGCTCCAATGGCATCCCGCGCTGAATGTCTCTGTTTTCTATGCGCATTAGCGTATATTTGACATCTATACGTTAAGGCGTATACTAGTATCTTATACGTTATTGCGTATAATTATACATATACGCTTAAGAGTATAGATAAATAGGGATGCTTATGAACCAGATCGCAAGAACCCCCAAGCAGATTGGTGAAATCGTACGCCGACGCCGCCAAGCCCTGAAGCAGACACAGATGCAGATGGGCAAACAGGTCAGGTTGCGACAAGCCACGATCTCGAAACTGGAAACCGGCGAGCCTGGTACACGCCTGAGCACACTGTTTGACGTGTTGACGGCGCTCGACCTTGAACTGGTAATTAGATCGCGCACGAAATCATCCCCGCGCGACATTGAAGAGAATTTCTGATGGCTCGGCGCAAAACAGGCCTCGCGCTCAATATATTTCTGAACAGCCGTCTGGTTGGCCGCCTGGATCGGGCCACAAGCGGAGCGGTCAGCTTTCGCTATGATGCTTCCTGGCTTGCGTGGGAAAGCGCCCTGCCCGTCTCGTTATCCCTCCCTCTGCGAGAAAACAAACTGACGGGGGCCGCTGTTACAGCGTATTTCGACAATCTCTTACCCGATAACGAGCCTATCCGGCGCCAAATCGCGGATCGCGTACATGCAGAAGGATATGACGCGGCCAGTCTGCTGGCAGCGATTGGTCGCGATTGTGTGGGTGCACTTCAGTTTTTGCCCGAAGGACAAGACCCCGGCCCGGCCGGGGCACTATCCAGCCGCCCCATTAACAACGACGAGATTGCGCGCAGGCTGGCGAATCTGGCGCGCGCGCCGCTGGGCCTTGGCGAAGACGACGACTTCCGTATCTCGATCGCGGGTGCTCAGGAAAAAACCGCCCTCCTGCGACTTAACGGACAG
>JAIESJ010000163.1 GCA_019746155.1 Burkholderiales bacterium | reverse complement strand
GATCACGCTGGAAACGGACAAGGCGACGATGGAAGTGCCCGCGCCCGCCGCCGGCGTGGTAAAGGAGCTCAAGGTCAAGGTCGGCGACAGGGTCTCTCGGGGCTCGCTGATTCTCACGCTCGAAGCAAGCGATGCAGGCGCCGCCAGAACCGATGTAGGGGAGCCATCCTTTGCTGCCGATCAATCTGACGTGGGCATGGGAATGCCGGCCTACGCCGCCGAGTCGAAGGCGCCGGTCGCCACGGCGCCGCAGCCCGCAGTCACGCCTCACGCCCCGCGCCCCGCGCCCCACGCGCAAGGTGCCGATATCCACGCCGAAGTCGTGGTGCTGGGCGCCGGCCCCGGCGGCTACACGGCAGCGTTCCGCGCCGCCGATCTCGGCAAGAAAACGGTGCTGATCGAGCGCTACCCGACGCTCGGCGGCGTGTGCCTCAACGTCGGCTGCATTCCGTCGAAGGCGCTACTGCACGTCGCGAAAGTCATCACCGAAGCCGGCGAGATGGCGCACACCGGCATCGCTTTCGGCCAACCGAAAATCGAAATCGACAAGCTGCGCGCGTGGAAAGCGGGCGTGGTCGGCAAGCTCACCAAGGGACTTGCCGGGCTCGCCAAACAGCGCAAAGTGCAAGTGATCACGGGCCGCGGCGAATTCGCCTCGCCTCACACCATCAAGGTCGAGACCGCCGACGGCACAAAGACCGTCGCCTTCGACCACTGCATCATCGCCGCCGGCTCTTCGGTTGCGCGCATTCCCGGCTTCCCGTACGACGACAAGCGCATCATCGATTCCACCGGTGCGCTGGAACTGCCCGAAATACCGAAGCGCCTGCTGGTGATCGGCGGCGGCATCATCGGGCTGGAAATGGCGACGGTCTACGATGCGCTGGGCGCGAAAATCACCGTGGTCGAGCTGATGGATTCGCTGATCCCGGGCGCCGACCAGGACATCGTGAGGGTCCTGCACAAAAGGATAGAGAAACGCTACGAAAAAATCCTGCTCAAGACCAAGGTCACCGGGATCGCAACGCAGAAGGACGGCCTCAAGGTCACTTTCGAGGGCAACAACGCGCCCGGCCCCGAGATCTACGACTGCGTTTTGATGGCGGTCGGCCGCCGTCCCAACGGCAAAGAAATCAACGCGCAGGCTGCCGGCGTCAATGTCGACGAGCGCGGCTACATCCCGGTCGACAAGCAGTTGAAGACCAACGTACCGCATATCTTTGCCATCGGCGACATCTGCGGCGAACCCATGCTCGCGCACAAGGCCGCCCATGAAGGCAAGACTGCGGCGGAAGTGATCGCCGGACACAAGGCGTTTTTCGATGCGCGCACCATTCCCTCGGTCGCCTACACGGATCCCGAGATCGCGTGGATGGGCCTCACCGAAACCCAAGCCAGGGAGCAAAACATCGATTACGAGAAAGCGGTGTTCCCGTGGGCGGCAAGCGGCCGCGCGCTCGCCACCGGCCGCGACGACGGCATGACCAAACTCCTGTTCGACAAGAACAACCGGCGTCTGCTGGGCGCAGCGCTGGTCGGTGTGAACGCCGGCGAGCTGATCGCCGAGACCGTGCTCGCGCTGGAGATGGGCGCGGACGCCGCCGACATCAGCCTCACCGTGCATCCGCATCCGACGCTGTCGGAAACCGTGTTCTTCGCCGCGGAGATCGCCGAGGGGTCGATCACCGATCTCTACATGCCAAAGAAATCATGATGGGCCGTCTTGGCGGCTTCAATTTTCAGTGGGCCTGGGCGAGCAGGCACGCTGCGGGACAAGTGGCCTGAGCACGCGCGCCTAGGAGTTTGTCGGACTTGGGTTCGACAAACTCCTGAAATGAAAAGCACTAAAGGACTGGGTAAAAAAACGCCATGCAAGTGACATTAGTTCCAGCCAACATGGTGTTTCGACACGTAAAGTTTCTTTATTAAGCAGCCTGTCGCCAAAGCATCAGTTAACAGCGATCCATTAACGCTACGCGTTCCGCTGAATGGGGCCAAGTCCGACAGGCTGCTAGCGATATGCAAAAGGAAATCAATGCAGATCTGGGTCGATGCCGATGCCTGCCCCAACGTCATCAAGGAAATCCTGTTTCGCGCGGCCGACCGGCTGGGCGTCGCGCTGACGCTCGTCGCCAACAAGCCGCTGCGCATCCCGCCCTCGCCGCATATCCGAACCGTGCAGGTGCCCGCCGGTTGCGACGTGGCCGACAACAAGATTGCCGCGGAGATGCAATCCGGCGACCTGGTGATCACCGCCGACATTCCGCTTGCCGCCACCGTGATTGAAAGAGGCGGCCACGCGCTCGACCCCAGGGGCGGGCTTTATACCCGGGACAACATCGAGGAAAGCCTGACCATGCGCAGGTTCATGGACGAACTGCGAAGCGGCGGCGTCGAAACGGGCGGCCCGCCTCCGTTCAGCCAGAGCGACCGTCAGGCCTTTGCCAATCAACTGGACCGCATCTTGACGCGGCACCACCAAACGGAGTCTGATGCAGGAAATCGGGCGCGACAGGCATAACCAGCAACACCTTCAGAAAGGATGACCACTTGGCAAAGCCAAATTACCAGTATGAAAAGCGCCAGAAGGAACTGGCGAAAAAAAGGAAACAGGAAGAAAAACGGCTGCGCAAGCTCGAACAGAGCAACACGCAGCCGCAGGACAATCCGGATCGGCCGCCGCCGGCGGTGACGCCGCAGACCGACGCTTCGTAATCAGAAAACCGGCGGGGCGGGCTGCCCGCCAGCGGTGCCGCGTCTGCTACAGCCCCTTGGCCAGCGCCACGACGAGGTTGCCGTCGTGGCTTTCCACCTCGACCGCATACTGCCGCGTCGCGTCCACATCCTCGACCCCGCGGTGGCCCTGGGCGGTCTGCCCTTCCTTGGGCCACACCAGAAACCCGCGCATCGGCACGCCGCGCTTGATGGCCTCACGGACATTGGCATGGTGGCGCTCGCCCGTGGTGCGTTTCAGGTCGCCGTCCTCGCACAGCGTGTAGCGGTAGACCCCGCTTTCCACGCGCTTGAGGCGGTCCGACCAGAGCGTGACCCAAAGGGTGGCGCGGTCTGCGCTCCATCTGGACAAGTCATAGCGCGTACCGGTCACGGCGCCTAGGCTTTCCCACGCTTCGGTAATTTTCGGCTTCATACTGCGTCCTTCGCATAAATGACTATTTTAGCTCCTTCCGAACCTCATCGGTTGATTAAAGCGAGGCCTTCCTGAAGCATTCCATATCGAACACGGTCTCCACTCGCTCACGGCACCAGAATCCGGAAAAACTCCACCAGAATCCTGGTTCTAGTTCTTGAAATCGCTGCGCTTTTCACCCCCCAAACAAAGGCGTAATATACTATAAACGAGTCTTATGCCAGCTATAAACCGTTTTCAGGCTCGGGCGTTGTATGTTTCATCCAGTATCGCCGCGCAGCAAAGAACGAGCAGGCGTAACGGAGGAAACGTTTGAAACCCACCGACATCCAGCACCCCGACTATTTCCACAAAGTCGTCGATTGCCAATGGGCGTGCCCCGCCCATACCCCCGTTCCCGAATACATCCGGTTGATTGCCGCAGGCCGCTACAGCGATGCCTACATGGTCAACTGGCAGTCGAATGTGTTTCCCGGCATTCTCGGCCGCACCTGCGACCGGCCGTGCGAGCCGGCCTGCCGGCGCGGGCGCGTCGAGGAGAACAACGGTGAGAAACCCGAACCGGTGGCGATCTGCCGCCTGAAGCGCGTGGCCGCGGACAACAAGGACAAGGACGAGATCCGCAGCCGGCTGCCGAAAGCGCCGCAGCAGAAAAACGGCAAACGCGTCGCACTGGTCGGTGCCGGTCCCGCTTCGCTCACCGTCGCGCGCGATCTGGCGCCGCTCGGCTACCAGGTGACGCTGTTCGATGGCGACCAGCGTGCGGGGGGCATGATCCGCACCCAGATTCCCCGCTTTCGCCTCCCCGAAGCGGTGATCGACGAGGAAGTGGGTTATATCATCGGCCTGGGCGTCGACTTCCGCGCCGGCACGCGCATCGACAGCCTGCGGGCGCTGCTCGCCGAGGGCTACGACGCGGTGTTCATCGGTAGCGGCGCGCCGCGCGGGCGCGATCTCGACATCCCCGGCCGCACGGAAGCCGCGGCCCATATCCATATCGGCATCGACTGGCTCTCCAGCGTCTCCTTCGGCCACATCGATAAGATCGGCAGGCGCGTGATCGTGCTGGGCGGCGGCAACACCGCCATGGACTGCTGCCGTTCCTCGAAACGCCTTGGCGGCGAGGATGTGAAAGTGATCGTGCGCTCGGGCTTCGAGGAAATGAAGGCGAGCCCGTGGGAAAAAGAAGACGCGATGCACGAAGGCATCCCCATCCTCAATTACATGGTGCCCAAGGCGTTCATCCACGACAACGGCAGGCTCACCGGCATGACTTTCGAGAAGGTCAAGGCCGAATACGATGACCAAGGGCGCCGGCGGCTGGTGCCGACCGGCGAGCCCGAGCAGCACGTCGAGTGCGACGACGTGCTGGTGGCAATCGGCCAGGAAAACGCCTTCCCCTGGATCGAGCGCAACATCGGCATCGAATTCGACAAATGGGGCATGCCGGTGGTGGACAAGGTCACCCTGCAGTCGTCGCTGCCCAACGTGTTCTTCGGCGGCGACGCGGCGTTCGGCCCCAAGAATATCATCTGGGCGGTGGCGCACGGCCACGAGGCCGCGGTGTCCATCGACAAGCTGTGCCAGGGCGAGGACGTCAAGGAGCGTCCGGCACCGATGACCAGCCTGATCTCGCAGAAAATGGGCATTCACGAGTGGAGCTACGACAACCAGATCTCCGCCGACGCCCGCTACCCGGTGCCGTGGCAGGACAGGAAGCTCACGTTGCGGGACATCAAGGTCGAGGTCGAGCTCGGGTTCGATCCCAATACCGGTTTCGCCGAGGCACAAAGGTGTTTGAACTGCGACGTGCAGACGGTATTCACCCCCAGGCTCTGCATCGAGTGCGACGCCTGCGTCGACATCTGTCCGATGGACTGCATCACCTTCACCCCGAACGGCGATGAGCAGGCGCTGCGTGCGCGGCTGAATGCCCCCTCGCTCCATCCCGAGCAGAGCCTCTACGTCTCGGATACGCTGAAAATGACGGGGCGCATTATGGCCAAGGACGAGGACGTGTGCCTGCACTGCGGGCTGTGCGCCGAGCGCTGCCCGACCGGCGCCTGGGACATGCAGAAATTCCTGCTCGAGATGACGCACGCGGGACCTGGCTGCCGCAACAGGCCGCAAAGGAAGGCGGCGTGAACGGGAGAAAGCCGAGGGGCCGTCACGAACGACCTGCGACAGGGATAGAAAAATGAAGCGCATAGAAGCTGTCAACGATTTCGTCGTCAAAT
>JAIESJ010000312.1 GCA_019746155.1 Burkholderiales bacterium | reverse complement strand
CGGCGCGGAACTTCCTGAAGCTGCCGAACAACGAGTTGACCGATGCGTACCACGCGGTGTGCGCCGCGGTATGGGTGAACTGGTAGGGCCCGGCGACGTCGCCGCAGGCGTAGATGTTGGGATAAATCGTCTGCATGAACTCGTTGACTTCCACGGTGCGCGCTGGGGTGACCGGAATGCCGAGCTCTTCGAGGCCATAGCCCCGGGTATTGGCGACGCGGCCGACGGCGCACAGCAAAGCGTCGAACGGCACGCGCACTTCCCTGCCGGCGTGCTCGCAAATGAGGATTTTTTCGCCATTCTCGACCAGCAACTGCTTCGCCTTGTGATTGACCAGCACGCTGACGCCTTCCTTCCGGAACTGCTGCATGACCATATCGGAGATTTCCGGGTCTTCGCGGATCATGATGCGCTCCAGCATTTCGACCTGGGTCACCTGCGAACCCAGGCGCGCGAAGCACTGCGTGAGCTCGCAGCCGATGGGACCTCCGCCCAGCACCACCAGCTGCCTCGGCAGCTCGCGCAGCTCCCACACGGTGTCGGAGGTGAGACAGCCGACCTGCTCGATGCCGGGAATCGGCGGCACGAAAGGACGCGCGCCGGCGGCGATGATGATGGCGCGCGTGGAGAGCGTGCGCGCGCCGTCCGCGGTTTTGACTTCGACCGTCCAGGGCGAGGTGATTTTGGCCTCGCCTGTCACGCATTCGACGCCGAGCCGGGTATAGCGTTCGACCGAATCGTGCGGCTCAACGGTCTTCACCACGCGCTGCACGCGTTCCATCACGTCGGCGAAATCGAATTCCGCCGTCGCCGACTTGAGACCGAATTCTTTGGCACGCTTCATGGTGGCCAATAATTTTGCCGACTTGATCAGCGCTTTCGACGGCACGCAGCCGGTATTGAGACAGTCGCCGCCCATCTTGTGCTTTTCGATCAGCGTGACCCTGGCTTTCACGGCAGCGGCAATATAGGCGGAAACCAGCCCGGCGGAGCCGGCGCCGATCACCACCAGGTTACGGTCGAACGATTTTGGCCGCGGCCATTTGGCGAGCGCTTTGCGCGCCTTGACCGTGCCGACGATCCATTTCGCGATCAGCGGGAAGAGGCCGAGCAGCGTGAAGGAAACGATCAGTCCCGGCGACGGAATGCCGGAGAGCGATTCGATTTTGGCGATCTCGGTGCCGGCATTGACGTAAACCAGGGTGCCGGCGAACATGCCGATCTGGCTTACCCAGTAGAAAGTCCGGGTCCTGATCGGCGTCAGCGCCATCACGAGATTGATGACGAAGAAGGAAAAGGCCGGGATCAGGCGCAGCGTGAAAAGGTAAAACGCACCGTCGCGTTCGACGCCGGCATTGATCGCTTTCAGTTTGTCGCCGAACCGGCTCTGGATCGCGTCGCGGAACAGGAAGCGCGAAGCGAGAAATGCCAGTGTCGCACCCAGCGTCGAGGCGAAGGACACGATCACGGTGCCCCACAGCAGGCCGAATATCGCGCCCGCGGCGAGCGTCATGATCGCTGCGCCCGGCAGCGACAACCCCGTCACCGCGACGTAGATCAGGAAGAACAGCAGCCCGGCCCGCAGCGGGCTGGTCTGGACGTAAGCATCGATTGCCGCCTGCTGCGACTTGAAGAAGCCGAGCGTGAAATAACGGCCGAGATCGAAGGCAAAAAACGCAACGATCAGCAGCGCGATCACGACGCTCAGCACCCCTTTGTTTTTTTTCATGCCGGATCCTCTTCCCAGGCGCCCCTGTTTGGTCGTTATTGTGCGGCCAAGCTTACACTCAGCCGGGCAGCGTTGCCCCTGTCATGGGCGGGTCCGACTGTGATGTGCCGGCGGATGTGCCGACCCCGGCGCCCCGGTCCGCGCAACATCGCCACACCGGCATTCGACAAGGAGTGCAGACGCGCCCTCGGCGTCAGCAGCACCCGCCACCGTCGTAGAAATAGGTGGATGCGGAGATGTGGATGTCGTCCCGGCTCAGCGCGGCGAGCGCCGTGGCGGTCTTGTCGCACACGGCGAGCGGCTGGTTCTGAGTCAGAAAGTGCCCCTTGTTGTCGTCGAAGTAGTCGTTATCCCCGAAATAGATTGCGGTCTTGCCGGTAAAGACGCAGGGTCCGTCGGCGGGCATAGGGTCCTTGATGGCGCAGATCTCCACGCTTTCGACGAAGATCAGCTTGTCGGTCGGGTAATGGCGCGGCGAGAGCACGCGGTACGGCCGCCTGGCACGCACTTCGATGGTGCCGAAGCCGACGTCGGTCAGACGCTTGACATAATCGTTGAGCGGTATCGCCCCGGTCAGGCAGAGCGCGCGCAACCGCTCATTGTTCTTCAGCTGCTCAGGTATGGGCGATTCGCATACCGGGTCGGAGAGGATCAGCCGGCCGTGCGGCTTCAACACCCGGTACATCTCCGACAAGGCGCGCTCCAGGTCGCGGTCGTGAAAGATATTGAACAGACAGTTCTGTGCCGCCACGTCGACGGCGGCATCGGCGACGGGAAGATCGAGCGCGTCGCCCTGGCGCAGATCGACGAAGGCGGACTTGAACCACGGGTTCTGCAGTTCGGCCTCCCGGAGGTTGTCGCGGCATGCCGCGAGCATTTCATCGACGACATCCAGACCGATTACGCCGCCTTTACGACGGGAAAAATAGGCGAACTGCAGCAGCTCCATGCCGCCGCCGACGCCGACATACAGAACGGTGGGGCTGTTGACGAGATCACGCGGGTTGACCGTGCTGCCGCAACCATAGTTCATGGCGAGCATCTTCTTGGGGATCGCCAGCTCGGGGAACTGCCAGACGGGCGTGGTGGTGCAGCATAGTCCCTGTTGCGGACTGAGGGCGGCTTCCTTGTAGACATCACGCGTCGTAGATAGGTAGGAGGTGTCCATGTTCTCGCTCCACATCAGTTCAGAGGGAAAAAACCCAGCAAGGCGTAAATCAGCGCGCCGATCGCTGCTGCAACCGGCAGTGTCAGTAACCAGGAAGCCAGGATGCCGCCCATGACGTTTTTGTCGGCAGAGCCGTTCGCGAGACCGATGCCGCTGATCGCACCCACGGCAACGTGGGTGGTTGAGACCGGCAAGCCAAAGCGGCTCGCAAAAATGACCAGCAATCCGGTGACCAGGTTCGCTGTAAGCGCTTGTCCGTCGTTCATGCGGGCGATTTTTTTGCCCATGGTGATAGCGACCTTTCTGGCGCTGAGCAATCCGCCGACTGCCATGGCTGTTGCTATTGCCAGCACGCCGAATTGGATATGCAGTGCCTGGACGACCAACAACAAGCCGACGATCTTCGGCGTATCGTTGAGGCCCCGGGCGAAGCTGACGGTGCCGGCGCTGAGATAGTGAAGACCAGTGACCAGTGACTGCCCGGAAATGCCGAAGAGTCTGCCATGGTATTTTTCGACGCAGTCCCGCCGCGTGCCGACCGTAATGTCAACGCCTGCCGGTGCCGGCAGGGTGTACTGCTGCAGGGCGGCGTTGTACTGCAACTGCCGGACCGGAATGAATTGTTGTACGCCTACACAGATGCAGCTTTCCCGCCTGATGCCAAGCCGGCCGGAAAGGGTGCGCAGCGCCCAGTAGACCGGGATGGTCAGCACCACAGCAAGGACGGGACCCAACAAAAGCGGGGCAAAAAAGCCCGAGCCCAGATAGGCAAAATCCAGCTGCGGCCCGACCGCCAGCAGGCCAGTGCCGGCCAGGGCGCCGGTCAATGCATGGGTTGTGGAAACAGGCAGCCCCAACAGTGTCGCCAGCAAAACAGTCGTACCGGCGCCGGCAGCCACCGCAAGCAGAAAGTCGGGAGAAGCAGCCACCGCGTCCGGCACCAGCCCTTTGCCCGAAAACGCATGCACCAGCGCCTCGGCGAGGTATACCGAGCAGAGCGAGCCTGCGAATGTCGCGATGGTGGCCAGCGCAATTGCGCCCTTGTAGGTGGTCGCATCGCTGCCAAACAGGGTGGCGACACCCTTGAAATTGTCGTTCGCGCCGTTGGCATAGGCGACGAACAGCGTGGTCAGGAAAAGAGCAGCCGTAACAAGCATGGTTTCACCTGATGGCTGGTCACGAATCAGGCCGCGAGCGCACCGCCGCAACTCGAACCCTGCCCCGCGGTGCAGCCGTAGCAATGGTCCTTGACGGTGATGGCGTTGCCGCTCAGGTCGGCGCCGATCAGCTCGCGCAAATGCGTGCGCGGCCTGCCGCGCCAGGCCAGAGGCAGCCCCAGCATCTGGTTGAAATCGCAGTCGTAGACGTAACCGCGCCAGTCGACGCTGATCAGCGTGCGGCACATCACGGATTCGAGATTTTCGGGCTGATAGGCGTTTTTCAGCAGGTCCATGTAATGCTCAAAATGGCCTTTCGAGATCAGCATGCTGCCGAAGCGCTGGATCGGCATGTTGGTGAGCACGTAGAGGCGGTTGAAGGCGATGCCGTAGCGCTCGCCGAGATGGCGCTGATAATCCTGTTCCAGCTTGTGCTGCGCCGGCGGCAGCGCCGGGCCTTGCGGATTGTAGACCAGGTTCAGCGTCAGGCCGGAACCGGGCAGGCCGTAGCCGAAGCGGTTCAGCGTCCGCAGGCAGCGGATGCTCGCGTCGAATACGCCCTTGCCGCGCTGACGGTCGACGTTTTCTTCGAGATAGCACGGCAGCGAGGCCACCACTTCGACTTCATGGTCACAGAGGAACTGGGCGAGGTCTTCCTGTCCCGGCTGTTCGAGGATCGTCAGGTTGCAGCGGTCCATTACCTTGACACCCAGCTCGCGCGCGGCGGCGACCAGCAGGCGGAAATGGGGATTCAGTTCCGGGGCGCCGCCGGTGATATCGAGTGTCCCGATACCCACCGCTTTGAGGAAGGCGATGATCTCGAACGCCGTTTCGCGGCTCATCATCTCGGTGCGGGTGGGGCCGGCGTTGACGTGGCAATGCACGCAGCTCTGGTTGCACTTGTAGCCGAGATTGACTTGCAGGGTTTCGAGCCGCCTGCGGCGGATTGCTGGAAAGTCGGTGGTTTCAATCAACGGCAGGGTAGCGTGCATGGGTCTTGTTTCTCCGCTCCGATCAAGGCTGCCGGTTTAGTCGGGCCATTTCGCCTGATCCTTACAGTCTTCATCTCACGTCGTTGAAAAATTCGCGTGCCGGGATCGGCCGGCGCAGTTCGTGGCACAGCATGACATGAATACCTGCACAAGACCGCGTACAACGCCCATTTTGATGAATTTTCGCACATCCACCACCGCGGGCAAATCCGGCGACTGCGGGATCAGTCGTGCGCAAACGCCATTCCTTACTGCACGCGTTGACCGCAAGCCTCTGATTGCGCTACCCTT
>JAIESJ010000074.1 GCA_019746155.1 Burkholderiales bacterium | reverse complement strand
GGCAGCGGCAAGAATCTCACGCAAACCGTCGCGGCGCAAAACGCCGAGCTGAAAGTGGACGGCATTCTCGTCAGCAAGGCCGCGAACACGGTGACGGATGTGATCCAAGGGGTGACGCTTAATCTGCTCAAGACCAACACCGCCGCCCCCACCACCTTGACGGTGGCGCGCGACACGGCAGCGGTCAAATCCTCCGTGGAGGCCTTTGTCAAAGCCTACAACGACATCAACAAGACGTTTAAAGACCTCTCCGGATACAATGCCACGACCAAACAAGGCGCCATCCTGCAAGGGGATGCCGCGGTGCGCACGATCCAAACGCAAATTCGCAGCACGCTCACGTCGACCCTCACGGGACTGGATGGCGCATACAAGCTGCTGTCGCAAATCGGTGTCTCGTTCCAGAAGGACGGGACGCTGACGGTGGACTCCACCAAGCTGCAAAGCGCAATCGATACCAACTTCAACGATATCGCAGGGCTGTTCGCCGCCCTCGGCAAACCCAGCGACAGCCGGGTGAGCTATGCGGGCGCAACGGCCAAAACCAAGCCGGGAGTCTATGGGATCGAAGTGACTAGCCTGGCTATTCAAGGCAAGTCCGCCGGCGGGGCGGCTATTGGCACCTACACCATTACCGCCGGGAGCAACGATGCGCTCACGCTCAAGGTGGACGGGATATCAGCGTCTATTACCATCGCGGCGGGAACCTACACCGCCGCTACGCTGGCGGCGGAGTTGCAGTCCAAGATAAACGGCGCCTCCGCGCTTTCAAGCGCCGGCATTTCAGTAAAGGTCGCCATCGACGCCGGGAATGTGGTGACCATCACATCCGACCGTTACGGATCCGCCTCAAATGTTGAGGTTACCGGCGGCAATGGGCGAACCAACCTCGGTTTCGCAACGCAAACACTGACTGCCGGCGCGGACGTGGTAGGCAAAATCAATGGCGCGAACGCGGTAGGGTCGGGTCAATACCTGACGGGGGCGACTGGCAACGACGCCGAGGGCCTCAAGCTGTTGATCACCGGCACCGCAACCGGATCTCGGGGATCCGTGAATTATTCCCATGGCTATGCCTACAAGCTCGATAAGCTCGCCGACAGTTTGCTGGCCAGTTCGGGGCCCATCTCCAGCAGCACCGACGGGATCGACCGCATTATCAAGGACATAGGCAACCGCCGAGAAGTGATGAACCGGCGTCTCATAAGCATAGAAAGTCGCTATCGTGCCCAGTTCACGGCGCTGGACCAATTGATGAGCAGCATGACAAAAACAAGCAATTACTTATCGCAGCAATTGGCCAATCTGCCCAAGGTTTAACTCAGGGTAGCTCATTTAGTATGCAAGTCGATCTGGAGACAACATGAATGCTATGACCCGCAGCGCATTGAGCGCATACAACAAGGTCGCGGTGGAGATCGGCGTAGAATCCGCCAGCCCCCACAAACTGGTTTTGATGCTCTACGAAGGCGCGATCGCCGCAATTTCCGCAGCCAAGGTGAACATGTTGCGCAATGACACCACCGCGAAGGGAGAAGCGATTTCCAAGGCGATCGCGATCATCGACGAAGGGCTGAAGACAAGCCTGGACGATAAGGCGGGCGGAGAATTGGCGCAAAACCTGAAAGCGCTGTACGATTACATGACCAACCGGCTGCTCGTCGCCAACCTCAGGAACGAGCTTAAAGTGCTCGAGGAAGTGGGCCGCCTGCTGGCCGAATTGCATGGTGCATGGAAAGCCATCGGCGGTTCGAACGCTTCGGAAGCTACTGCAGCGCCCGGCCAGCGACAATCCGGTGTAATCCTCGACCGTGAAAAGGCGTAAGTAATGATGAACAGCCCGCAAATCATCGCCGTCTACGAAGATATCCGTGTCGTTACCGGGCAGATGCTGCAAGCGGCCCACAACAGTGACTGGGACCGGCTGGTGGCACTTGAAAAAAAGCGCAAGGTCCTGGTCGAACGCCTCATCGCGTCGGAACCCCTTGAATCCTTGAGTGGGGAATTACAACAGCGCAAGGCCGAAATCATACGGCAGGTTCTGGCCGACGATGCCAAGATCAGAAATCTCACCGAACCGTGGATGCAACAGTTGCAGAGCATCTTGAGCGCCGCCAGCCATGAAAAAAAGTTGCAGCAGGCATACCAGCCGGGCAACAGCGCCTAGCCTCGGCAAAGCCGTCACGGCTGCAGACGCGGACAGGTCGCGGCTGCCGGATAACTCTCGGGCGCCGGTCACGGCATGCGCACGGAGCGTCACGTGATCCGGCCTGATATTGCAGCCCGTCTCGCGCTGCTTGAGGCGGTAACACCGGTGTCGGTGGTGCCCGACGCGACGCACGACCCTTCCGAGCTGATTCCCGGGGCGCGCGTTCGAGCGCGGGTGGAAGCGCAGCTCGATGGCGGCCGATTCAGGGTGCAGGTCGGCAGCACGCCGGTACAAATGCAGCTTCCTCCCGGCATTCGGCCCGGAGCCATGCTGGAGCTGGTTTTTATCGGCGGCGGCCCGCGTCCAACATTTGCGCTTCTGAACGCATCCCCCGCGCCTGATGGCAGTGCCACACTAAGTCCGGCCGCGCGCCTGCTCAGCTCGTTCTTGCAGGGAGCAAAAGCGGATTCCGTGGCAACCCCGCCCTATCAGGCCACACCGGTGCTTGAAAAGCCGCCGGGCGACACCGCAGAGTTCAGCATGCGGTTGCAGCATGCGTTTTCCTACAGCGGGCTTTTCTATGAGTCACACCAGGCGCAATGGCTGGCCGGGCGCCGGACACGCGATCAATTGCTGCAGGAGCCGCAAGGAAAATTGTCTCCCATAAGGCCGCAAGGCAAACCTGACATCGCGGTCACTGCGACGCCGCATGGCAAACCCGATGTTGCGACTCCAGCGGCGCCATCGAACACAACCGCACAATCCGAACCGCTGCCGCCCGCGGCGCCGGGAACGATCGAACACGCCGCCCATAAGGACGCCCTGCCATGGGTACAGCAACAGCTTGCCGCCCTCGACACCGGTCAGATGCTCTGGCGCGGAGAAGTATGGCCGGGGCAGACGATGGACTGGGAAATCACGGGTGAATCGCCCAAGCAGGACATGAGTGACGAGCCGCCATGCTGGCACAGCCGTCTGCGGCTCACGCTGCCGCGATTGGGACAAATCACGGCGTTGCTCGTGCTCGATGCGCGCGGCGTGCGGATTGTGGTAAGCGCCGTCAATGAGCCTGCCGTAAAAATGCTGCGCACCGAACAGCCCTTCCTCGTCCGGGCAATGCAGGATTCGGGATTGAATGTCAGCGGCGTCGAGGTGCGACACGATGACAATGCATAAGAAAGACGACGACATCGTGGCGGCGCCCGGCGCGCGTCCCGAACATTCGCGCCAGGCAGCGGTCGCCCTCGCCTACCGCACGGGGCAGGTCGCGCCGCAGGTGGTGGCCAAGGGGCGCGGTCTGATCGCCGAGGCGATTATCGCCCGCGCCAAGGAAAGCGGTGTCTACGTACACGAGTCGGCGGAATTGGTGTCATTGCTGATGCAGGTGGATATTGACGAATACATACCGCCCCAGCTCTACCTTGCAGTGGCAGAATTGCTCGCCTGGCTCTATCGCCTGGAGCATGAAGAAGAAACCGCGCAGCGGGACATTACCCGGCACAATTGATGTTTAGAACGCAGGTCAACGCAGCAAGAGAAACATCATGGCAACACAGGACGAAATTCTGGCGCAGCTGGATCTGGAGCCGCAGGACAGCAAATACCTTATCCGCTCGCCCGTCGAGATCCTTTTCATCCTGCGCACGATCAAGCAACAGAGCTCACCGGTCACGCTGCACTTCAATCGCGGCGATGAGCTTATCCACACCTCGATCCTGGATGTCGACAGCGAGGGCGGCGATTTGGTAATGGGCTACGGTGACAATCAAAAGCTCAGCCAGCAGGCGCTCAGGGCGCAAACGCTGATCTGCACCACGATCCATGATCAGGCGAAAGTGCGGTTTGTATGCAACGGCCTGAAAAAGATCCGGTTCAACCACAGGGACGCCTTCGGCGCCAAGGTGCCGGAGGCGCTGCTGCGCGTTCAGCGCCGCGAGAACTTCCGCATTGCCACGCCTGAAGAAGAACCGCTCAAATGCATGGTTGCGCTGCCGCCGGGCCAGATTCCGGCGACTGCCGAAGTGATACTTCTGGATATCAGTTGCGGCGGCATGGCCATCATCGACCCTCACCAGAGGATCGTGCTGGAGCCGGGCGTGACTTATGCCGGCTGCCGCATCGATTTGCCGCAAATCGGCACCATCACCTTCACGATGCGCATAAAAGAGGTTTTCCCATTCACGCTCAAAAACGGAGTGACGTGCAAGCGCGCCGGCTGCGAGTATGTCGCCATGCCGGAGAGCATGGCCTCAATGGTGCAGCGCTACATCATCAATCTGGAACGGGAAAGAAACGCGAGGCGCATCAGGCTGGGCTGACCGGGGCGCCGCTTGAAACTGCGAGCATCGCAGCCGGCGGCCTGGCAGCCAAAGCCGAAGTGGTGCGCCTTAAATCCGGCAAGGCTGCCAGAGCAGGGGGATGACGGATAACTACTTGGAATTTTGCAAGGAACGCGGCGAAGAACCCGACAAACCGTTCTCGGGAAAGCTGGTGCTACGCATGGAACCGAAGCTTCACCGCGGGTAGCGGCGCGGCGTGAAAAGAAGAGCCTCAACAGCCTGATCGTCGAGAAACTCGAACGGCACTACATCACACCTGCATGTTCATGATGTCCTGATACGCCGCAACCAGCCTGTTGCGCACTTGAACCATGGTCTGAAAGGAAATATTCGCCTTTTGCAGAGACACCATGACATCCTGCAGGTTGGTATTGGGGTCGCCGAGCTCGAATTCCCGAGCCAGCCTGCGCGCCTCCTGCTGGGCCCCGTTGACCTGGTCAAGCGCGCTCTTGAGAACAGCGCCGAAATCGACGCCGCCCGCTGCTTCACTCGGCGCGGTGCTGGGCGCCTTGCCTGCGGCCAACACTGCCGCTGCGCGCAATTGCGCCAATACGTCGTCGATCGCCGAATTCTTCATAGGTTTGCTCCTGCCAGACGATATTGTTGCAGCTTGTAGCGCAACGTGCGTTCTGAAATGCCAAGCCGCCGCACGGCCAGCTTGCGCGAGCCGTTGACCGCGGCAAGGGTTTCGAGAATATGCGTGCGCTCCAGCGACTTGATGTCCATGGCCGATGTCTCCGGACGTTGTGCCGCGGCCGCCGCGGGCACGCCGGCCGGCGCGGCGAGCGCAAGATGCTCGGCCTCGATCA
>JAIESJ010000211.1 GCA_019746155.1 Burkholderiales bacterium | reverse complement strand
CGTTCCTGCCGATCATGGAAGAGGGGGTCATCCAGCTGGCCGAAACGCTAGCCATTGCTTTCCGCCAGCGGCAGAAGCCGGCGCTGCATGTGCGCAGCAAATACGATGCGCTGGTGACCAATGCCGTGATTTCCATCGAAGAACTGGAGCTCGCGCAGCGCTCGGCGCGCCGCAAGAATCTCGACATCGAGACGGTGCTGACTGATGAATTCCAGGTCAAGGTGCCGGTGCTCGGCGAAGCGCTGTCATCCTATTTCGGCGTGCCGTACGAGCCGTTCAGGCAGGACCGCATCAAACCCACCGATCTCATGAAGAACATGAGCCGGGAATTCTGCCAGACCAACTTGTGGATACCGCTCGAGGATACCAAGGACGGCATCGTGGTGCTGACCATCGATCCGGAGAAGATCAAGGCCTCGAAGATGGTCAACAATGTCTATCCCAAGAGCAAGGTCATCTACAAGGTCTGCACCAACCGCGAGTTTGTGGCAACGCTGGATCAGATGTTCGGCGGCGGCGCGCTCGACGACACGGGCAACGTCGCGGATTTGCTGGGCTCGCTGGATGACGAGGTGGAGGAGGGTGCGGGCGGCGACGATATCGCTTCCGCGGCGAGCGACAATGAACTGGTGAAACTCGTCAACAAGGTCATCATCGATGCCTACCAGCAGGGCGCCTCGGATATCCACATCGAACCGTACCCGGGCAAAGCCAAGACCGAGATCCGCTTCCGCAAGGACGGTTCGCTGCAGCCGTACATTTCGGTGCCCGCGAGTTACCGCAATGCGCTGGCAGCGCGGCTCAAGATCATGTGCGACCTCGACATTTCCGAGCGCCGCAAGCCGCAGGACGGCAAGATCAAATTCAAGAAGTTCGGCCCGCTCGACATCGAGCTGCGGGTAGCGACGATCCCCTCCGCAGGCGGAGTCGAGGACATCGTGATGCGTATTCTCACCGCCGGCGAACCGATCCCGCTCGACAAGCTAGGTCTCTCCCCGCGCAATCTCAAGATGTGCAAGGAGGCCATCGAGAAGCCCTACGGCTTGTTCTTCGTGTGCGGGCCGACCGGTTCCGGCAAGACGACGACGCTGCACTCCGTGCTGGGTTATCTTAATACGCCGGATACGAAAATCTGGACCGCGGAAGATCCGGTCGAGATCACGCAGCGGGGTCTGCGCCAAGTGCAGATGAATCCCAAGGCCGGACTGACATTTGCCGTGGCGATGAAAGCCTTTCTGCGCGCCGATCCGGACATCATCATGGTGGGCGAGATGCGGGACAAGGAAACGGTGTCGACCGGCATCGAAGCCTCGCTCACCGGCCACCTGGTGTTTGCCACGCTGCATACGAACAGCGCTCCGGAGTCGATCATCCGGCTCCTCGACATGGGCATGGACCCGTTCAACTTCGCCGACGCACTGCTCGGCATTCTGGCGCAGCGTCTGGCCAAGCGGCTGTGCGGCAAGTGCAAGGAAGCGCAAGTCGCCACCGATGAAGATATCCGGCTGCTGCTGGACGAATATGTGCTCGAATTGCAGAACACCGAGGCCTGGCAAAAGGACCCGCAGGGCGAGCGCGAGAAGCTGATGCAGGAGTGGCAGCAGAGCTTCGCCAACGACAAGGGCGAGTTCATCCTTTACCGGGCAAAAGGCTGCGAAGTCTGCGGCAACACCGGCTACAAGGGGCGTGTCGGTTTGCACGAACTTCTGCTCGGCACCGATGCGATCAAGAAGGATATCCAGGAACACGCGCGTGTCACGAAAATGTTCGCCACCGCGCTCGAAAACGGCATGCGCACCCTGAAGCAGGACGGCATCGAAAAGGTCCTGATGGGAATCACCGACATCAAGCAGGTGCGTGCGGTTTGTATCAAGTAGCCGTACAAATGGACCGGCTATGAGCCAGACGCAAGGGTCTCGGGCCCCCGGCAATCTGCTCCGCCGGCTGGAGCAGCTGGTCGACATCGGCGTCGCGCTCTCCAGGGAGCGCGACATCGACAAGCTGCTCGAAGCCATTCTGGTCGCGGCGAAGAGCATCACCCATGCCGACGGCGGCACGCTTTACCGCATGACCGAGGAACGGACGCTCAAATTCGAGATCATGCGCAACGATACGCTCGGCATTGCGATGGGCGGCACCAGCGGCGTCGAGATCCCGTTTTATCCGATCCAGCTCTACGACAAGGAAGGCAGGCCGATCCACTCGATGGTGGCGGCCTATGCCGTGCACCATGACCGGTCGGTCAATATCGCCGATGCCTATACCGAGGAGGGTTTCGACTTCTCGGGTACCAAGAATTTCGACAGGAAGACCGGCTACCGCTCGCAGTCGTTCCTGACGGTGCCGATGAAGAACCACGAGAACGAGATCATCGGCGTGCTGCAGCTGATCAACGCCAGGAATCCTTCCAGCGGGGCGGTCGTGCCTTTTTCCGACGCCGACCGGCAGCTTGTCGAATCGCTGGCCTCGCAGGCCGCCATCGCGCTCACCAACCGGTTGCTGATCAACCACCTCGAGAATTTGTTCGAGTCGTTCATCAACCTGATCAACGCCGCGATCGACGACAAATCGCCTTATACCGGCGGACATTGCGAGCGCGTGCCGGTGCTGACGATGATGCTTGCCGAGGCGGTCAACAACTGCGGGGTCGGCCCGCTCAAGGATTTCACGATGAGCGATCGTGACCGTTACGAGCTCAAGATTGCCGGGCTGTTGCACGACTGCGGCAAGGTGACGACGCCGGTGCACGTGGTCGACAAGGCGACCAAGCTGGAGACCATCTTCGACCGCATCGGGCTCATCGATACGCGCTTTGAGGTGATCAAGCGCGATGTGGAACTTGCGGCATTGCGCGCAGGCAAAAGCGGCGAGATACGGGAGAAGCTCGTGGAAATCGACCACGACCGCGAGTTCCTGCGCCGTGCCAATATCGGCAGCGAGGCGATGAGCGAGGCTGATCAGGAGCGCGTGCGTGCCATCGCCAAGAAATATCCATGGCGCGATCCTGCAGGGAAAACAGTCGATTTCCTGTCGGAGGATGAGGTCAGGAACCTCACGATACGTGCCGGCACGCTGACGCCGGAAGAGCGCCACATCATCAATCACCACATCGAGGTGACGATCCGGATGCTGGAAGCGCTACCATGGCCCAACTCACCAACGTGCCCGAATACGCGGGCGGCCACCACGAGCGCATGGATGGCAAGGGTTACCCGCGGGGGCTGACCCGGGAGCAGATGTCGGTCCAGGCCCGCTGCATGGGCATAGCCGATATCTTTGAAGCGCTGACGGCGAAAGACCGGCCTTACAAGAAGGGCAAGACGCTCACCGAATCGCTGACGATACTGGGAAAATTAAAGTTGGAGGGGCACATCGATCCGGATCTTTTCGACGTGTTCATGTGGGACAGGGTCTACGAGAAGTACGCCAAGCAGTTTCTCGACCCGGAGCAAATCGACAGCGTTGACCTTACCAAAATCCCGGGCTATGTTCCGCCGCCCGCGTACTGAACGGCGCGAAACGGCGGCTGACTACGCCTTTGTCCTGCGCGCAATGTAGACGACCAGTCCTTCGGTTGCAGTTTCTATGAATTTTTTGCTGTAGCCGAGTTCCTCGAGTTCCCAGCGGAAGGTATTGCCGAGTCGCGCCTTCTTGTAGACACCGAGCTGGTGCCGATCCTTGAACTCGATCGCTTTATGGTAAATATTGTCAAGAATGGCGGCTATTCTTTTTTGAGACAGTTTCCGCTCGCTCTTATCGAGCGCGGGCGGATAACGTTTTGCCAGTTCCTGAACCAGGCTTTTGGCGAATTCATCGACCTGCTTGCCCGAAACCGAACCAAACAATCCCATCTTGCGTCTCCCTAATTCAGACTCGAGGCGTCATGCCTGCAGGCAGGACACCTGCCGAGCCGATGCATGGTTTTTTTATGGGCTTTTTCGTTAGTGTGCCATTCGCACAGCAGTTAGACTGCTACCAGGTGCATACTCATTACGGCATGCGGCACCTGGCGCAAATTCCTGAAGCAGCTGGGCGGAATATAAATTGTTATTTGAAAACAACATGTTACGTTATATCGGTTGCGGCATGACACGTCAACATACATGGTTTCAGCGCACCCGGCTGCCAGGCTGAGCGCGAATCGCGGCCGTGTTATTTTCTTCTCTTATAGACAGTATCTGCAAGCTGTTCCGGCGGGGACAGGACGCCGCGCTTGTCGCGCCGCTGTTGCAGCAAGCATATCAGTTGCAGCACAACGGTGATATTGCCGGCGCGCGCGAGCTGTACCAGCGAATCTTGACACAGAATCCACGGAACGCGCAGGCGCACCATTTTCTGGGAGCGCTCTTGGGACAGAACGGCGAGCTGGACAAAGCCGGGCTGCATTTGCGAGAAGCGATTGCACTCGCCCCGGATCTGGTCGACGCGTATATCGATTTGGGGAATATTTGCAAATTGCAGGGCGACGGCCGAGCCGCCGAAGCCTGCTATCGTGCCGCGCTGGCAAACGACCCGGATGCGGCGGCGGCCCATTACAACCTGGCGCTGGTTCTCAGGCACAATGGTCAATACGACACGGCGTTGCGGCATCTGGAGCACGCCTGCGCGCTGCTTCCGGATTTCGAAGATGCGGTCAGGGAGCGCGCGCAGTGCCTGATTCTGATGGAACGCCATGACGAGGCCAGGCTGCTGCTTGCCGAAGCGGTTGCACGCAGTCCGGGCAGCGGACCATTGCAGGTTTGTCTGGGCTTCGTGTATCAGAAGATGCATTTCCCGCAGGCCGCTCTTGAGAAATATGAGCTCGCGCGGCGCTTGGGGCGAGCAGACGCCGAGCTGTTCGGCAATCTGGCGGTTGTGTTGCAGGACCTGGGCAGAATTAATGACGCTTTGGCCTGTTATGACAGGGCGATTGAGTTGCAGGATGATCCAAAGCTCAGGCGGCTGCCGATTTTTCACCGTGCCCTGGCGCGGCTGCTCATGGGCGACTTCAGCGCCTGGTGCGACTACGAGCTTCGGCTCATAAGCGAAGATTGTCCGCGGCGGACCGTATCCGCACCACGCTGGGAAGGCGCCGAACTTGCCGGCAGGACCCTCTTGATCTACGGCGAACAAGGTCTGGGCGACGAGATCATGTTCGCGTCGTGCATA
>JAIESJ010000255.1 GCA_019746155.1 Burkholderiales bacterium | reverse complement strand
GGCCGGCTTAGCCACTCTGTCAGAGCTTTCGCATCTTGGCGCGCAGGCGTGCAATCGCCTGGCTGTGCAACTGACAGACGCGCGATTCGCTTACACCGAGCACTTCCCCGATCTCCCGCAGGTTGAGCTCCCGCTCATAGTGCATGCCCATCACCATTTTTTCACGGGGCGGGAGCTCCTCGATGGCCTTGATCAGCAGGGCACGCAGGTTCTCATCGATCAGCATCTCAAGGGGATTGGAATCTTCGTCCGCGCAATGACTGTCGAGAAAGTGATCGCTGTCGGCACCCTTGAGGTCATCGAAATAGATCAACTGGCAGCCGCGCGCATCCTGCAGCATTTCCTGGTATTCGGCAAGCGACATACTCAGTTCCTTCGCCAGTTCGGCTTCGGTGGGCGCGCGTCCAAGACGCTGCTCAAGCGTATTCACAACGGCTTCTATGCGCCGCATGTTCTTGCGCACGCTGCGCGGCAGCCAGTCGGCCTGCCGTAACTCGTCGAGGATGGCGCCACGGATGCGCTGCGCCGCATAGGACTCAAACTGCGCCCCCAGGGAGCCCTGATAACGGTTGACGGCATCCAGCAACCCGATCATGCCCGCCTGGATAATGTCATCCAGCTGCACGGACGCCGGCAATTTCGCCATCATGTAATGAGCAATTCGCCGCACCAGCGGCGCGAATTGATTGATGTATTGCTGCTTGTCAACGGTTCCGGTCGCAGTGTACATAATACATAAAGTGCGCCTATATTCCGATGCTTGCCGCGCCAAGACGGCTGGATTGAATCAGTCGCTGCATGAAATTCTCGATGCTTTCCTCCGTCTGTACCGCCTGACGCGACCAGCACATCACTTCGTCTGCCGCGCGGCGAAAGCCCGTGGCGGACGGCGCGGCGGGGAAAGCTTCGACTACCGACGTGCACAACGCGGTGGCGCGCTGCAGCTTGTCGTCCGGCGGAATGCAGCCGATGTAATCCAGGGATACCGACAAGTAGCGTTTTGCCGCCTGCGCCATGTTTACGAAAATGGTTCTGGCCTCACGCTCGGAGTGAACTTTGTTCACGAGTATCCGAAAATGCCGCTTCGCATACTGCAAGCTCATCGTCTTGATCAAGGCGTAATTGTCGGTAATGGAAGCGGTCGTTCTGGACAGCACCAGCACCACATCCTGCGCGGCAAGGCTCACCGGCAGCATTCTGCCGCTGCTGCCGGTCGCAGTGTCGACAAGCACCACATCGACCGGATGGGGCAGTCTGCTGAAACAGTCGATCAGCCGATCCTGGTCATCCCTGTCGAGCTTGGCAAGGCACGCCACACCGCGCGCCGCCGGCAGCACGGAAATGCCCTCCGGTCCCGCCACCAGCACCTGCTCCAACGTCCTGTTGCGGCTTATGACGTCCAGCAAATCGAAACGTGCGTTTACGCCGAGAGTGTCGCTCACGTTGCTGCGTCGCGGGCTTTCGTCGAGTATCAGCACTTCGCGCCCGGCCCTCGCCAATGCCACGGCAAGATTGACGACGGAGCTGGTTTTGCCAACGCCTGCGGTCGCACTCGCAACGGTAATGATGCGCAGCGCATCCCGCGCAAGCAGTCGCCGCAGACCTTCAGCCTGATCCACGACGACTCTAGCCAAGGGACACCCCGCTCGCGACACCGGCGCCGAATGCATGCTGCGGCACGAACGAGCCTGCTCCGCCAATCGCCGCCAGACCCGAAGCCACCAACGAAAATTCGTTGTCCGACAGCGCGAACGGCGATTCTTCAGCCTGCGGTTTGAACGCACTGTGGATCAGATGCGGCGCGTTCGCCGCATGCAAGTCTTCAGGTACTTTCTGCCCGTTCGCCGCATAATGCAGCACCAGCCTGTGCCGCACCACGGCATCGAGCACCACGCCGAGGCTCGCCGCCTCGTCCGTCTTGGTGATAATGCAGCCATGCGCGCTCTCGCCGTGAAACGCCCGTACCACGTCATCCAATGTGCTGCCGTTGCAGGTGGCGTTAAGCAGCAGCATGCGCTTGATCTCGGCCCCGCAGCTGTTCAGCATCGTTTCCTGTTCGAGCACGACCTGGTCGCGCTGTCCCACGCCCACGGTGTCGATCAGCACCATGTGCTTGTGGCGCAGTTCCGCCAGCGTCAGGCGCAAGTCTTCAGCATCCTTGACCGCGTGGACCGCGACCCCCAGTAACCGGCCGTAGATGCGCAGCTGTTCATGACCGCCGATGCGGTAACTGTCGGTCGTAAGCAGCACCAGCTTGTCGGCGCCGTGTTTGACCACACAGCGTGCCGCGAGCTTCGCCGTAGTGGTGGTTTTACCTACGCCGGTCGGGCCCACGAGAGCGTATACGCCGCCACGATCGACAATGCTGTCGTTTTCACCGGCGCTGCGCAGGTTATGGGCAAGCGCCGCCTTGATCCATTTGAGCCCTTTTTCGAAGTCGCAGCCGGCCGGCATTTTCTGCAGCACCTGCCGCGACAGCAAGGCGCTGAAACCGGTGTTCAACATCAAACGCAGGAGTTTCGCTTTGGCGGGTTCGCGCCGCTGCATCTCGCCCCATGCCAGCCCGGCCAGTTGTTCCTCCATGAGACCGCGCAGCATTTTGATTTCGGCAACGATGTTTTGCGTTAACAAATCCGGCGCCGACTGCTGGACCAGCTGTGCGGGCGGTGCCTGGTCGGCAGAAGGACGGGCATCCGACGCGCCGCGTCGCTCTTTGGATACCGTACCGGAATTGCCGCTGAACTGCGCGATTTCTCCTCCAGCCATCGCCACGATTTCGACGCCGCCCTCGACCCGCCGGTTTGCCAGGATAACGGCGTCCGGCCCGAGCCCGTCCTTGATCTGACGCAACGCTTCGCGTGATGTTTCGGCAAAAAATCTCTGCGCCTTCACGTTTTACCTCCAAGAATGGACGTGACTTTGATGGTCCCGGCATGTGAAATTTCAGAATGGGAAATCACCTTGAGCTGCGGGATGGAGCGGCGCAGGAAGCGCGACAGCACAAGCCTCAACTGGGGCGGGACCAGCAATACCGGCGGGAAACCCTGCTGTTCCTGACGCTGGACGCTGGCCTGTGCTTCTTTGATAAGCGTCTCGGCGAGACCCGGCTCGATGCCGGCCGCATGCGATGCACTGGTCTGCAACGCTTGTGTCAGGACCCGCTCCAGCTCGTAATCCAGGGCGATCACTTGCAGTTCGGTGCCGGTCGGATAAATCTGCTGGATGATGGCGCGGCCCAGCACAACACGGACGGCGGCGGTCAGTTCATCAGCGTCCTGTGTGCGCGGCGCATGCTCCGCCAGGGCCTCCATAATCGAGGACAGATCGCGAATGTACACGCCCTCGGCAAGGAGATTCTGCATGACCTTTTGCACCGTCGAGAACGGCAACAGTTTCGGCACCACATCTTCGAGCAGTTTCGGCGAATCACGATTGATGCGGTCGAGCAACTGCTGCAGTTCCTGTCTGCCCAGCAACTCGGCCGAGTGGCTGTTGATGAGATGGTCCACGTGAGTCGCCACGACAACGCTTGCGTCGACCACGGTGTAGCCAAAGGCCTGCGCCTGCTCGCGCAGCGCCGGTTCTATCCACACGGCCGGCAGCCCGAAGGCGGGGTCCTGTGTCGCCGTTCCCTGGAGCGCGCCGGTGACGCGCCCGGGATTGATGGCAAGATACATTCCGACATACGCTTCCCCTCTGCCAATCTCTACACCTTTGAGCGTGACACGGTAAGCATTGGGGCGCAGCCCGAGGTTGTCGCGTATGTGCACCGCCGGAACCAGAAATCCGACTTCCCGGGCAAATTTCTTGCGTATTCCCTTGATGCGACGCAGCAGGTCGCCGTCCTGATTTTTGTCCACCAGCGGAATCAGGCGATACCCGACTTCCAGTCCCAGCGTGTCCACCGGGGTTACATCATCCCAGCTCGCCTCCTGCGCTTCCGGCGCCGGCGTCGTCACGCTCGATGCGGCAGCAGGTTCCGCCGTCGCGATCCTGCTGGCGAGCATATAAGCGCCCGCACCGAGCACGAGCGCCAGCAGCAGGAACGCCACGTGCGGCATCCCCGGTATCACCCCCATCACGCCGAGTATGCCCGCCGTGAGCATCAGCACCTGGGGTTTATTGAACAATTGCCCGATCATCTGCTGCCCGACATCCTCGTCGGTCGCAACACGGCTCACAACAATGCCTGCCGCAGTCGAAATCACCAGCGCCGGGATCTGCGCCACCAGGCCGTCGCCTATCGTGAGCAAGGTGTAGTTGCGGGCCGCTGCCGCGATATCCAGATCGTGTTGCAGCACGCCTACCGCGAAGCCGCCGCCGATACTGATCAGCATGATGACGATGCCGGCCACCGCGTCGCCGCGCACGAACTTGCTGGCGCCGTCCATGGCGCCATAAAAATCAGCTTCCTGGGCTATTATTGCGCGACGCTTGCGCGCCTCATCCTCGCCGATCAGGCCCGCGTTGAGGTCGGCGTCAATCGCCATCTGCTTGCCGGGCATCGCGTCCAACGTGAAACGCGCGCTCACTTCCGCAATCCGCCCCGCACCCTTGGTAATCACCACGAAGTTGATCACTACCAGAATCACGAACACCACGATGCCCACCGCGTAATTGCCGCCCACCACAAAATGTCCAAATGCCTCGATCACCTTGCCGGCAGCATCGGGGCCGGTATGCCCTTCCAGCAGCACCACCCGCGTCGAAGCCACATTGAGCGACAGGCGCAACAACGTGGTAACCAGCAAGACGGTCGGAAATACGGCAAAATCCAGCGGCTTCATCGCGTAGAGACTGACCAGGAGCACCATCACCGCCATTGCAATGTTGAAAGTGAAAAGAACATCGAGCAGAAACGGCGGCAGCGGCAGGATCATCATCGCCAGGATCAACACGATCAGCGTCGGGCCCGCCAGCCCGCGCCAGTTGGCCTTACCGCCGATCAATGCGGGTATGCCGATAGTCTGGTTCATTGCACGCCCGCCTCGGGATCAAGGTTATCGGGAACCGGCAAGTGCTCCGGCGCGGCCGGCATTACGCCGCCCACCTCGCGGTAACGCCGCAACTGGAACACGTACGCCAGAAGTTCGGCGACCGTGGTGTACAGCGTCTCGGGTATTTCGTCGCCCAGCTCGGTATGAT
>JAIESJ010000107.1 GCA_019746155.1 Burkholderiales bacterium | reverse complement strand
AGATAGTGCGCAGCGCCAAGCTTGATCGCCTCGACCGCCGTGGCGATCGAGGCGTAGCCGGTGAGCACGACAACGCGCGTGTTCTCGTCGAGCTGCTTGATCTGCCGGACGAGCTCGAGCCCCGACGGCCCCGGCATCCTGAGATCCACGACGGCGTACTCGGGCGGGTCCTCAGCGGCGAGCGCCATGCCCTGATCCGCGTCGTGCGCAACGCGCACGGTGAAACCGCGCGCCTCGAACGCGTTGCGCAGCACCTGGCAAAAGGTGGCGTCGTCGTCCACCAGCAGCAACGTCGGACAGTCTTCGGTTATGATCGTCATGATCCGTTCACCCTGAGCGGCGCGAGCGGAAGCCGCAAGCGGCACAACACCCCGCCGCCGCCCTCGCGCGCAAGCAGCCGCACCTCGCCGCCCAGCCGGGTAAGCGTGGTATAGGCGAGAAACAGGCCAAGACCGAGCCCCTCGCCTTTGGTCGTGATGAAGGGCTCGCCCGCGCTCTTCTGCACCTCCGGCGCGAGCCCGGGGCCGCGATCGGCGATTTCGAGCGTGAGCGTGTCCTCGCTCCAGCGCCCTTCGATTTCGACCGCCTCCGGCGAGGCGTCGGCAGCGTTGTTGAGCAGGTTCGTGATCGCCTGCGACAACGTCTGCTCGGCGACGATGCGCGGCGCAGGCTGCTTGCCGGCAAAGCGCCAGCGCGGCTTCACGCCCGGGCGCACGGCGACCCATTTGCGCATGATATCCCCGAGCCAGGCGTCGAGCGCAAGGCTCGTGCCGGACTCGGCGCGCACTTGCCCGGCGGCGGCCGAGAGCGAAGACAGTATCTCCTTGCAGCGGGAAATCTGGCTGCGCAGGATCCCGAGCTTCTCGCCGGGCATGGGTTTGTCCGGCTCCATGTCCTTGACCAGCACGGCCATGGTGGAAAGCGGCGTGCCGAGCTCATGCGCCGCACCCGCGGCGAGCGTGCCGAGCGCGAGCACACGCTCGGCACGCAGCTCCTGCTCGCGCAGCCCGGCGAGCATGCGGTCACGATCACGCACCGTCGCGCTCATGCGCACGGCGAAGCCGGCGATCAGCCCCGCGCTCATGACGAAGCCGAGCCACATGCCGAGCACGTGCAGACCGAAATCATCGGCGTGGACGCCGGGACTGTGCGGCAGCGGGACGTAATAGAACATGAGGCAGGTATAGCCCGCCGTGCTCATGCCGGCCATGATCCAGGCATACCGGCCGGGCAGCGCCGCGGCGGCGAAGGCGAGCGGCAACAGGTACAACATCACGAAGGGGTTGGTCGCGCCGCCGCTGAAGTAGAGCAACCCCGTGAGGGCCGCCGCGTCGAGCAGGAGCTGGGCGAAAAGCCCCGCCTCGCGCACAGCGAACTCAAGCTTCAGCCACAGCCAGCTCAGAAGGTTCACGACCGCCATCGCGGCGAAAATCGCGACCAGCGGGCGCAGCGGCAGCGCCATGTGCAGGTTCGTCACCGCCACCCACACCGCCGCCGCTTGGCCGGCGATGGCTATGGCGCGGATCACGACAAGCCGCCGCAGGTTGATTGCGACGGAGCTTGGCAGCAGCGCGGGAGCGTTCACGAAAACGGTCGACACGGCCTGATTCTACCGCCGCCGCGCAGCTTGGCTGGTTGACGAAGATCAAAAACCGGACCTGCGGCAATTTGCCGCACGACAACATACCGCACTCATCCGCGCGCCGGCTGCACGTGTTCGCGTGCCCCCTCCTTAGACTCTCCCTGCGGGTCTCCTTCGGGCTGCGACGGAACGTCGCGCGGCGTTATGCCGCATTCCCAGGCCGAAGCAGGCCGTTATCATCGCGATGCACTGCCGCTCGACGCCGCGCATATCAGCCGCCGGCGAATGAGCCGTCGGCCTTTGGCGTTCAACCATGGTTTTAAAGGTGGCCGTAATGAAGAACCTATTTCTCCGCGCTTTGCCGCTGGTGGCGGCAACCCCTCTTTCCACCGCAATCCTCGCCGAGCAGAGCACGCCGATGCTCGATGAAGTGGTCGTCACCGCGCCTCGCATGTCGGAGCCGCTGACCGTGGTCACCGACCCGAAAGCGCCGCGCCAGCCCGTGCCGGCCCACGACGGCGCGGATTACCTGAAGAACATCCCGGGCTTCAGCGTGATCCGCAAGGGCGGCACCGACGGCGACCCCGTGCTGCGCGGGCTGGCCGGCTCGCGGCTCAACGTGCTGATGGACGGCGAGAGTATCCTCGGCGGCTGCGGCATGCGCATGGACCCGCCCACGGCCTATGTCTTCCCCGAGTCCTACGACCGCATCACCGTGCTGAAAGGGCCGCAGACGGTGCTCCACGGCGGCGGTAATCTCGCCGGCACGGCACTGTTTGAACGCAAGACGCGGCGGTTCGACGCCGCGGGCGTGCGCGCCTTCGGCGGCCTCCTACTCGGCAGCTTCGGTCGCAGTGACGTCATGGCGGACGTGACCGCGGGTGCGCCCGCGGGCTACGTGCGCGCCATCGTCACTCGCACAACCGCCAACGACTACGAGGACGGCGACGGGCGCAAGGTACATTCCGCCTACAACCGCTGGAGCGGCAGCCTGCTTGGCGGCTGGACGCCGGACGCGATCACGCGCCTTGAACTCTCCGTGGACCGCAGCAACGGCGAAGCCGCCTATGCCGACCGCGGCATGGACGGCGCCAGGTTCGACCGCACGAGCTACGGTCTGCGCTTCGAAAGAACGAAGATCTCGGCGCTGGTCGAGAAAATCGAGGCTCAGGCTTTCCACAATTACGTGGACCACGTGATGGACAACTTCACGCTGCGCGCCAAGCCCATGGCGTCCATGTATATGATCAACAACCCCGACCGCACGACCGAAGGCGCGCGCGCCTCCGGCAAGCTCGCACTCTCCGGCGCCACCGCGCTCACGCTCGGACTCGATTACCAGAAGAACAGGCACACATTGCGCTCTGCGAAAAGCATGATGGCCGCGCCCGATATCAATTCCGTCGCGCGCACGCCGGACATGACCTTCGAGAATATCGGCGTGTTCGGCGAGCTGACGCGCACGCTCGGCGCGCAGGACCGTCTGGTCGGCGGTCTGCGCTTCGACACACTCGACGTCAAGAACGAGAAGACCACCGGCTCGGGGGCGCTCTCCAGCACGACCAACCGCACACGCGGCGCCTTCCTGCGCTACGAGCATGACGTCGCCGCGCTGCCGCTCACGACCTACGTCGGGCTCGGGCGCGCCGAGCGGCCGGCCGACTGGTGGGAGCGCAGCACCTACAACAACTTCTATCTCGCGCCCGAGAAGGGCAACCAGCTCGACGCTGGCGCGATCTACGCCGCCGAGCGCTGGCGCGCGTCGCTGTCGGGCTTCTACACGAAAATCGACGACTTCATCCTGACGCGCAACAACAACACTGCGCGCAACATCGACGCCACGACCTACGGCGCCGAGGCCGATCTCGGCTACGCACTCGGCCGCCGCTGGAAGGCCAGCGCCGCACTCGCCTGGATGCGCGGCAACAACGACACCGACGGCGTGCCGCTGGCGCAGATCCCGCCGCTCGAGGGGCGACTGGGGCTGCAGTACGACGACAAAACCTGGTCCTTCGGGGCGCTCGCGCGGATGGTGGCGGCGCAGGACCGCGTGCACGCGGGCTACGGCAGCATCGTCGGCCAAGACATCGGGCCGACGCCGGGTTTCTCGGTATTTTCGCTTAACGCCGGCTACCGGCCGAAGCAGGGCGCGCTCGTCACCGCCGGTATCGACAACGTGTTCGACAGGATCTATGCCGAGCACGTGAGCCGCGCCGGCGCGGCGGTCGCGGGCTACATGCAGACCACGCGCGTCAACGAGCCGGGACGCAGCTTCTGGCTCAAGGCGAGCATCGCGCTCGATTGAGGCCGGCTGCGCCGAAAGTGCGCAAGGTGGCCACCGCCAAGCCCGGCGACGAGTGGCAGGAGTTCTAGGTCTTCGTCACTCAGGCGCCATAGGGAACGAAAAGCGCCAGTACGCCCAGCGCGGCGAACACCGATGCCGCTGCAGCGCGCACCCAGGCGAGCGGGATGCGCCGCGAAAAGGCGCTGCCCAGGAGCACCACCGGCGCATTGGCGATCATCATGCCAAGCGTGGTGCCCAACACGACCGCGGCGAGCGACTGATACTGTGCGGCGAGCACCACCGTCGCGATCTGCGTCTTGTCGCCGATCTCGGCGATGAAGAAAACAACGAAGGTGAACATAAACACGCCATAGCGGCCGGCGGGCTTCACTTCGGCATCGAGCTTGTCGGGTTTCAGTGTCCATGCCGCGATTGCGAACAGCGAAAATGCCAGCGCCCAGCGCAGCGTCTGTGCGCTGAGCTGCGCGCTCACCCATGCGCCTATCATCCCGGCGAGCGCATGATTGGCGAGCGTGGCAAACAAGATGCCGACGATGATGGGAAAGGGTTTTCGAAAGCGCGCGGCGAGCATCAGCGAAAGCAACTGGGTTTTGTCGCCGATCTCGGCAATGGCAACGACCAGCGTTGAAATCAGGAATGGGGTAGTCATGACTGTCCTTGAGGGTCGGGCGGCGTTCGAACCGATGACACCAACACACGCCGCCCAACCCCTGAGCGGTGCGTTGATGCCAAAGGTCTCGCCAAATCCGGCTGATCGAGCGCGCCATGACCGAATGGTCAAGCGTGTTGACGCGCTCTCCCCCTGTAGGAGGACGGCTACTCCCCAATGACAGCGCGAATTCTAGCACGCCGTCGGCGTGCCGCACTACTCAACTGAGCAAATTGGGTTAGTCCAAAAACCTTGAAGGCGGTTACCTTTTCTCTGCTTTAGAAAGCCGCGACCGCGCCATCGCTGCGCGGATCGGCACCGCCTTCGAATACGCCGTTCGGGTGGCGCACGATGGCGCCGGCGTGGCCGACGGTCTCATCGTACGGCTTGAGAATCTCGACTTCGTGACCCCATTGAGTCAGCACCTGCGCCACGCCGGTGTCGAAGCGCGACTCGAGCTTGAGCGTATCGCTCACCTGCCCCCAGGTGCGCCCCAGCAGCCAGCGCGGGCTGCTCACCGCGGTCTGCGGGTCCATGCCATAGACGACGGTGCGGGTGAACA
>JAIESJ010000088.1 GCA_019746155.1 Burkholderiales bacterium | reverse complement strand
CCTAGCTTTTCTGGCAGCGGTAGAACTGTTTCAGGAAGGCGTCGGCGTCGACTACCGAAAGATCGGCCAGCAGTTCGCGGCAGGCGCGCCCGACCGGCTCGACCACGGCAGCGACCACCGGGTTCCAGCTCGCGCACAGCACTTCCACCCCGTACTCTTCGGGCTGGGACGGTGCGGCTTCTGTATCCGAGGCGGCCATGGTCACTGTTCGCGTAATGCGAGTATAAGTCGCAAGAATTTACAAAATCCTTACTACGCTTAACGACCCACCACAAAAAAGGTTGAGTCCGGATGCAAATTTTTTGCGGGCAGTTCAGGACGCCGGATTGACCGCGCACAGCCGCTGCACCAGCGCCGGCCTGGGCTCGGCGACGAACAGATCCTCATAGGCGATGACTCTGAGCCGCCCGCGCACGAGCTCCAGCAACTCGCCGTGTTCAAGCAGGAAATCGGGGTTGCCGGGGCGGCCGTATTTCTCGTTGCCCGCGGCGAAAGTCTCGTAGATCAGCGCGCCACCGGGGGCAAGCGCCGCCAGCAGATGCGGAAACAAGGGGCGGTGCAGGTAGTTGGCGACGACGATGCCGGCAAACGACCGTCCCGCATAGGGCCAGGGACCTGACTCGAGGTCGGCACACCGCACAGTGACTCCCGGCGTCCCGGCAAGCCCCGCCAGTGCGGCCGCGTCGCGGTCGACGGCATCGACCGGGTGGCCGCGCGCCGCGAACCAGCGCGCATGGCGCCCGCTCCCGGCGGCAACGTCCAGCACCCTGCCGCCCGCGGGGACCTGCTCCGCCCAGCGGCAGACCCAAGCGGAAGGGATGTTGGAATGAAGGCGGACGGGGGCTTCGGCCATGACCCGATTATATGCAAAACGGAGCGCGCGCAAGCCCTCACTCCCGCAACCGGGCGTTCCGCTAACGTGTCGTGGGGGCATTGCCGACCTGCCACTTGCCGCGTGAGCCGGGGTGTCGGCAAAGGATTGCCGACCTACTACGCACTACTTTGGCGGTGCCCTCAGTAAAATCTTTGCTACAAAGGAAAAGTCAGCCTCACCCAGAAATGGGCACGATTTCTCGCACCCTTTTCCTGTCGCCCTGCCTTCGCGTCCTCCGTGTTTCCGCCTTTGACCTACACCACCCGGAAGTTCTTGAACTGCCATGGGTCGGAGGTATCGACATCCTCCGGGAAAATCCGCCCGCGATCCTTGAGCGGCGTCCAGTCGGAGTAGACGCCGACCTGCTTGCCGAGATAGGGGCTCGCGAGTTCGAGCATGCGCTGGAAATCGAGATCGTCGGGATCGAGAATGCCCGCCGCCGGGTTCTCCATCGCCCACACCACCCCCGCCATCACGCCCGCCGCAACCTGCAGGCTGGTAGCGTTGTTGAACGGCGCGAGCTTGCGCGCTTCGTGTATCGAGAGCTGCGAGCCGTACCAGTAGGCGCCCTTCGCGTGCCCCATCAGCAGCGCGCCCAGTTCGTCGATGCCGTCGTAGATCTCGTCCATGAGAATGCGCTTTTTTTCCGGCAGCGCCCAGTTCTTGCCGGCGTACTCGTGCACCGACAGCACCGTGTGGTCGCACGGATGATAGGCATAGTGGCAGGTCGGGCGGTAGACGACCTGGTCGCCGTTGCGTACCGTGTAGTAATCGGAAATCGAGATTGCTTCGCCGTGCGTAATGAGAAAACCGTGGTAATGCCCTTCCATCGGCGTCCACGAACGCACCCGCACCGAAGCGCCGGGGCGCTGCAGGTAGATCGCGGCGTCGCAGCCGTACTCGTGGCGCATGCCGTCGTGCGGAAAATGTTTCTCGTGCGAGCCCCAGCCCAGTTCGCACGGCTGCGAGCCTTCGCCGACGAAGCCGTCCACCGACCAGGTGTTGACGAACTCGAAGCGGCGCTTACCGGGATTGGCGACCTGCGTGTCGCGCTCGGCACAGTGAATCACTTTCACGCCGAGCTTCATCGCGAGCTGCGCCCATTCGCTCTTCGATTGGGGAATGGCGGTCTCGCCATGAATGTCGCGCGCGAGATTGACCAGCGCCTGCTTGACCCAGTGCGAAATCAGTCCGGGATTGGCGCCGTGGGTCGGAATCACCGTCGGCCCGCCATTGGGATATTTCCTGCGCAGCGCAAGCACCGACTCGCGCAGGCCGTAGTTGGAACGGCGCGACGCGGACACGCTCTGGTCGGTATAGCCGCCGAGCCAGGGCTCGATGCAGGTGTCGAGATACAGCGCGCCCTTGGCGTAGCAGTGCTCTATCAGCGCGACGCTGGAAACGTCTACGGAAAGATTGAGGAGGAAATCGCCTTTGCCAAGCAGCGGGTCGAGCACCGCGCGGTAGTTGTCGCGCGTGAGCGGCCTGACGATGAATTTTATGCCGTAGTGCTCGGCTTCCTGTTTGCCGCGCTCATCCCCGGTGATGATGGTGATGCGGTCCCTGGGCATGTCGATATGCCTGAGCAGAAGCGGGAGAGTTCCCTGCCCGACCGAGCCGAACCCAACGAAGACCAGCCTCCCCTGATATTTAACGTGCTTTTTCTCTTCCATCTCATAAACTGGGTATTGCTGTTTTTCGGGAACCCGAAGTCTATCAATTTTCGGCGGGCAACGCACACGAAACACGCACCACGACCGGGCTCGAATGAAAGCGCTTGCATCCTGGCGCAGAATTTACTACCCTTGAAATCCGGACGCGGGGCAAGAGGAACGGCGCGATGCAACCCAGGCCATGTAGAATCCTCCAAACTGCCCATAACTAACAGCCTTCCGCGTTTACCCGTAATCCACCAAAGGAGGTGCAGATGAAAACAAGTTCGCTCAGCAGCCAATCCGCTTTCGTGCAGATGCTGGCTCTGCTGGCATTATGCGGCGCCGCATTGACGGCTGCGGCGCAGGAGAAGTATCCAACACGGCCGATCGAGTTCGTCGTGCCGTGGGGCCCCGGCGGCGGTGCTGACCAGCTCGCGCGCAAGATCGCCCCGGGCCTGGAAAAGGAACTCAAGGTATCGCTGCCCGTGATCAACGCGCCCGGCGCCACCGGGCAGACCGGGCTCACCAAAATGCTCACCGCTCCGGCCGACGGCTACTCGATTTCCGTGCTCATCGCCGACACGTTTGCCTTGCAGCTCGATCCGGCAACCAAATGGAAGCCCGCCGACATTGTGCCGGCGGCGATCATGATCCAGCAGCCCTCGGCCTTTTTCGTGGCGCAGAACAGTCCGTTAAAAACATGGAAGGACGTCGAGGCGGAAGCCAGGAAGCGGCCGCTCAAGGTCGGCGTCACCGGCTTCGGCAGCGCGGATGACCTGCATGTGATCTATTTCAGCGGCAAGGGACTGCAACTCGCCTCCGTGCCCATGCCCAAGCCGTCGGAGCGCTACACCGCGATCCTCGGCGGGCATGCCGATCTGCTCTATGAGCAGCTCGGCGACGTGAAGAGCTTTCTCGACGGCAAGCAGATGCGACCGATCATCATCTTTGCAGAAACCCGTTTTCCGGAGTTCGGCAACATCCCGGTCAGCCATGAGCTCGGCTACCCGATCGCGATCAGCCAGTTTCGTTCGATCGTGATGAAGGCCGGCACCGACGCGAGCCGCGTGAAAACGGTGTCGGATGCGCTCGCCAAGGTCGCGGCTTCGGACGATTACAAGGCCTGGCTCAAGGACCAGTACGCCGACGAGAAAAGTTTCGTCGGCGCGGCAGACGCGGTTGCCTTCATGAAGCGCGAACTCGACACCATGCGCAAGTACGCGCCCAGGAAGTAAGCGCGCCACAGGCGGGGGCGCCGGCCGACGCCCCCGCCTCAACTTGTCCACCGCCGAAATAAACCTAAAAACGACAATTCAGCCACAGAGGACACTGAGAACACTGAGAGAGACAAGGTCTTGAACCGTTAGATGATCTTTACCCGCTGGGTGGACCACGGCAAAGAAATAAGCCTTTTGTTTTTCTCTGTGAACTCTGTGGCTAACTGCTTTTTCCAGGATAAAACCAATATGGCTGCCGGTACCCGTCTTGCCAGAATCCTCCCCTACGTGATCGTCGGCGGGGCGGGCGGCTACCTTTACTATGTCGCCGCTCATTTCGAATACCATCATCGGGCCGGCACGCTGGGCCCCGGTTTCTGGCCGAAAGCGATTCTCATACTGCTCATCGCGACCTGCGTCTACGAGATACTGAAACGGCTGTTTTCAGGCACGGCGGATCATGGGGTCGGGGGCGTGCTGGAGGAAATCGTCGAGGAGTCCGCCGAAAAGCATGCCGACATGGGCGCCGCCGCCGCAATCGAAAGCCATCCCTGGCTGCTGCTCACGGGCATGGCATTGACGGCACTGTACGTGCTTGTGATCCATAAACTTGGCTTTTTCCTCGCCACCACGCTCTATCTCGCGTTGTTCATCACGCTGGGCGGCTACCGGCGATGGGGCGTGATTGCGGCGACGAGCCTGCTCGGCACGCTGCTGCTGCTGTTTTTTTTCATGAAGGTGGTCTACGTCTCGCTGCCGATCGGCGAAGCGCCGTTTTCCGCCGTCACCCTGTTCCTGATGCAGGTCATGGGCATCCGCTGAAATCATGGAAGGCACACTGCACAATTTGGCCATCGGCTTCGCGCATGTCTTCGAGCCGCTCAATCTGCTGATCCTGGTGGCGGGCATCGTCCTGGGACTTCTGGTCGCGGTGCTGCCGGGGCTGACGCTGGTGATGGGCGTGGTGCTGGCGCTGCCTTTCACCTACAGCATGCACGTGATCCCGGCCATCATCCTGCTCACCGCGATGTATGTCTCCGGCACCTACGCGGGCGCCTGGACTTCGATCCTGTTCCGCGTGCCGGGTGAGCCGATCGACGTGCCGCTGCTGTGGGACGGCTATACCATGGCGCGCAAGGGCGAAGCCGCCTACGCGCTCGGCTGGACCCTGATATCGGCGCTGGTCGGCGGTCTGGTCGCGGCCACGGTCATGGTGCTGCTGGCGCAGCCGATCGCCAAAATCGCGCTGACGTTTTCCACGCCGGAATATTTCGCCATCCTGTTCTTCGGCCTGGCGAGCGTGGTTTCATTGGGCGG
>JAIESJ010000196.1 GCA_019746155.1 Burkholderiales bacterium | reverse complement strand
CCTGCGACACCGGCTTTCTGCCGCGCGCGCCGCGCAGCACGGCCGCGCCCTTGAGCTCGGCGAGCATCTCCTGCGCGTCGATGCGGGTGATGGGGCAGATGCGGAAGGACACGTCGGCCAGCACTTCGACGAAAATGCCGCCCAGGCCCACCATCACCATGGGGCCGAACTGGGGATCGCGCAGCCCGCCGACGACGATCTCCTGCCCCGGCGCGGCCATTTCCTCGATCAGCCAGCCGTCGATGCGCGCATCCCTGATCCTGGGCAGCGCCGCCATGGCGGCGATCGCCGCCCTCACTTCGTCCGCCGAGCCGAGATTGACCCTGACGCCGCCGGCATCGCTCTTGTGCAGGATGTCCTGCGACATCACCTTGACCACCACCGGCAGCCTGAGTCCCTTGAGCGCCTGCTCGACGCCGCCCGCGTCCCTGACGGTGGCGGTTCTGGGCACCGCCACGCCGAATTGCGCGAGCAGCGCCTTGCCGGCCTGTTCGTCGAGCGCCGTGCGCTGGTATTTTCTCGCTTCGCTGATTACGTTCATCTGCACACCGTCGGTTAATTATTTCTTCCTGGCCAGCACTTCCGGAATCAGCCCCGTGTGCACCCGCCCGGCACGGAACGGCTCCGAGCGCAGGATGGCGAGCACCGCCGGGATGTTGTTCTTGACGCCCTGGATCTCGAATTGCTCCAGGGCATAAATCAGGTTGTCGATCGCGGCCTCGCGCGTAGCGGCATGCACGATGACCTTGGCGATCATCGGGTCGTAGTGCGGCGTCACGTCGCGCCCCTCGGCATAGCCGGTCTCGATACGCACCGCCGCATCCTGCGGCGGGCGGAATACCGCAAGCTTGCCGGGCGAGGGAAAGAAGTTTTTAGGGTCTTCGGCGTAGACGCGCGCCTGGATGGCATGGCCCTTGACCTGGATTGGCGCAGGCAGGATGGCGGCGAGCTTCTCTCCCGCCGCCGAGCGGACCTGCGCCCGGACCAGATCGACGCCGGTCACTTCCTCGGTCACGCCGTGCTCGACCTGCAGCCGCGTGTTCATCTCGAGGAAGCTGAACGAGCCGTCGGCGCCCCTCAGCATTTCCACCGTGCCGATATTGTCATAGCCCATCTTTTGCATGATGCCGGCGATCCGCTCGGCCATCGCATCGACCTCGGCGCGCGCCAGTGCCGGCCCCGGCGCCTCCTCGATTACTTTCTGGTTGCGCCTCTGCGTCGAGCAGTCGCGCTCGAACAAATGCACCGCGCCGCCGTGTTGGTCGCCCAGCACCTGGAATTCGACATGGCGCGGACGCTCGATCAGGCGCTCGAGATAGACTTCGGTGGAGCCGAAACCGCGGCTCGCCATCGAGCGCGAACGCTCGACCGCCTCCAGCAATTGCGCCTCGTCCTGCGCCGGCAGCATGCCGATGCCGCCGCCGCCGCCCGCCGGCTTCACCAGCACCGGGAACCCGATCGCGCGCGCGGCGGCGAGTATGGCATCGTTGTCCATCGGCAGCACGCCCGAGCCCCGCGACATCGGCATGCCGTACTGCGCGGCGAGCTCGCGCGCGCGGGTCTTGTGCCCCATCGCGTCTATCCATTTCGGCGACGGGCCGATGAAGCGCGCACCGAGATCCGCAACTTTCTGCGCAAATGCCGCATTCTCGGACAGGAAGCCGTAGCCCGGGTGCAGGCCGTCGGCCTGCGATTTGCGCATTACGTCGATCAAAACCTCCTGGTTGAGATAGCTTTCTCGCGCCGGCGCGGGACCGATGGCATAGGTCTCGCTTGCCATTTCCAGGTACGGCGCACCGTAATCGGCTTCGGAATACACGGCCACCGAGCGGATGCCCATTTCATCGAGCGCGCGCAGCACGCGCGCCGCCACCGCACCCCGATTTGCAACTAAAACTTTATTGAACATTCAAAATCCTTTTGCCACAGAGATCACAGAGATCACAGAGGAACCAAAAACGACCTGACAAGCGAAAGACCGCTACACGCGATGGCGTATATACCGATCCATTCCGTTCCCGAGCGGGATTTTTCTCTGTGTTCTCCGTGCTCTCTGTGGCTAAATATTTTTAGTAACTCGTCGGCCAGTTACGCATCAGATGCTGCCCGACGCCTTTGCTAATGCGCAGCTTGTAGACGTCGAGCATGCGGATCAGATAGTCGCGCGTCTGCTCCGGCCGGATCACTGCCTGCGCGGCGTAGACCGATGCGAGCCCCCATACGTCCGATCCCTTGCGGATATCAGCCAAGGCTTGCTCGAAACCGGGTTCGCCCGCGCCCACGCCATGCACGATCTTGGTGGCAAACTCCGGACTCATGAAACTGACTTCTGCGGTCGGCCACGCCGCGATGTCGTCGGAGTGGCGCCCGCCGCCCATGCACACATAGGCGCGGCCATAGCTCTTACGCACGATCACCGACAGTTTGGGCACGGTAACGAGCGTCATCGCGTTCATGAAATTCATGATCTTGCCCGGCGCGCCCGCTTTTTCAGCCTCGGTGCCGATCTGGAATCCGGGAGTGTCGACCAAAAGCACGATCGGCACGTTGAAGGAATCGCACAGCACCAGAAAATCGACGATCTTGCGACAGGCATCGGCATCCAGCGCGCCGCCGCGGTGCAGGGGATTATTGGCGACGAGGCCGACCGATTTGCCACCCAGCCGCGCCAGCGCGGTAACCGCGCTTTTGCCGAAGCGCGGTTTCATTTCGAACAGCGTGTCCTTGTCGACGATGCACTTGAGGATGCGCTTCATGTCGTAGACCTGGGTGCGGCTTTCCGGCAGCATGTCGAATACCTTGTCCATGTCGGCGCCCGAGCCGGCGGGCACCGGCGCATCGGGTGGCGCTTCCATGTGGTGGCCGGGCAGGTACGACAGAAACTTTTTGATGGCATCGAGGGCTTCTTCTTCCTTGTCGGCCACCTGATCGACGAGCCCCGTGATCTCGGCGTGCAGACGCCAGCCACCAAGTTCCTCCGCGTCCACTTTTTCGCCCAGCGCCATCGACACCAGGCGCGGGCTCGACACCGCCATGGTCGCGCCTTTATGCATCACCGCGAAGTCCGACTGGCACATGAGCCAGGTCGACGAACCGAACGAAGGGCCGAACGCCGCCGCGGCCATCGGGACCTCGCGCGTGCGACGGAATTGCGTGTTGTCGTTGCCGAGCAGCAGCCCCATGCCGCGCGAACCCATGGCATCGGGCAGCCGCGCGCCGGTCGATTCGCCGATCACCACCAGCGGCATGCCGCGCTCGGTCGCGGTGCGCTTCATGTGGGCGACTTTCTTGCTGTTGGTGGCGCTGGTCGAGGCGCCCTTCACCGTGAAGTCGTTGACGACGAGACAGACGTCGCGGCCGTTGATGCGGCCGTAGCCGGCGAGCTTGCCATCGGTCTGGGTTTCATCGGCCTGTTCCGGATAAACACCGGAAGAGCCAAACAGTCCGGATTCGATAAAGGAATCCTTGTCGAGCAGATAGGCGATGCGCTCGCGCGCATTCCACATGCCTGCCGCCTTGCGCTTGGCGTACTTCTCCTCGCCGCCGCCGGCGAGTGCCTTGGCGCGCCGCGCTTCGTATTCAGCCAACAATGCTTCAAATGCCATTTTCATTGCTCCGTCAGATCAGCCAGCGCGCTGAGTGTCAGCGCTCACTGACTATTAAAAAATATAATTAAAACAATATGTTACAAATAGTCATCGCGAGGTGGCTATGACGTATCCTTAGCGGCTTTCGACAGCAGCGCCGTGACCTCGGCGGCGAGGGCCGGCACCACTTTCCGGAAATCGCCAACGACGCCGAAGCGCGCGTCCCTGAAGATCGCCGCTTCCGGGTCGGTGTTGATGGCGACGATGGTCTTGGCATTGCCACAGCCCGCCATATGATGGCCGGCACCGGAAATACCGACGGCGATATACAGGTCCGGAGTCACGGTCTTGCCGGTCAATCCGATCTGCATCGAATGCGGGCACCATCCCAGATCGCACGGCACGCGGCTCGCGCCGACGCCGCCGCCCAGCGCACCGGCCAGCTCCTCCAGCACCCGGAAGCCTTCGGGGCCGTTGAGTCCGCGCCCGCCGGCCACGATCACGCGCGCATCCTCGAGACGCATCTTGCCTGCGTTCTCCCGGTGGCGTTCAACCACGCGCAGGCGCGAAGCCGGCACATCGCTTCCCAGCGTCAGGATCTCGCCTTGGCGTGAGGCATCCGCCGGCAGCGCGTCGTAAATGCCGCCGCGCAGGGTCGCCACCGCGGGCAGCGTTTCGAATGAAACCGTCTCGCGCGCATTGCCGCCGTAACACGGGCGGGTGAAGCGCAGCCTGCCGTTCTGGGCCTCGACCGCCACACAACCGGTGGCCACCGCGCTCTTCAGGCGAAATGCCAGCCGCGGTGCCAGATCCGCGCCCTGCGTCGTGTGACCGGCGAGGACGAGCGAGGCAGCCGCCTCGGCAGCCGCGCGTTCGGCGTAGGCGAGCCACGTATCGCTGTTGTAGTCAGCCGCCGCCGGATCGCCGACGCTGAACACCCGGTCGGCGCCATGCGCGACCAATGCCGCTGCCGTCGCCGGATCGCCGCTGAAGACCAGCGCGGCTACCCCGCCGCCGGTTAGCGCGGCCACACGACGCGCCAGGCCGAGCAGTTCCAGGCTCACCGCGGCCACCTTGCCCCGCGCCAGCTCGACGATGACCAGCACGCCGCTCATATCACTTTCGCCTCGCGCAGCCGCCGGGCGAGCTTCGCCGCCTGCTCTTCGGGCGAGAACCCTTCCACCATCTCGCAGCGATTGTCCTTCACCGGCACGAACACGCGTTCACGCACACAACGGGCCCCCGCGGCGCCCACCTCGTCCGCCGGCACGCCCAGATCGGCGGCCGACCACACCACAACGGGTTTGCGCGCGGCGCGCATGGTCTCACGCAGATTGGGCGCGCGTGCGGCGCCCAGCTCGTTCGACACGGTCACCACCGCCGGCAACGGCGCCTCCACGACTTCCGTGCCGTCGTCGAGCACGCGCTCGACGCGCACCGCACCGCCGTCGA
>JAIESJ010000231.1 GCA_019746155.1 Burkholderiales bacterium | reverse complement strand
TGGTTACAATTATAGCCCGAAACCCGCCAAATCCGAAGCGAAAGACAGATGATGGTTGCCATACATGTTCTGCGCATTGCCGCGTTCGTTGCGCTGTGGGCGGGCGCCGCCGTACTGGCTGCGCCGTCGGTGACCGAAGTGCATACGCTGGCCAACGGCATGCGCGTGATCGTCAAGACCGATCGACGCGCGCCGGTGGTGGTGTCCATGGTATGGTACAAGGTCGGCAGCGTCGACGAATTCAACGGCACCACCGGTGTGGCGCACGTGCTCGAGCACATGATGTTCAAGGGCACCAGAAGCATTCCGGCCGGCGGCTTCTCGAAAACCATCGCCACTGCGGGCGGCCGCGAAAACGCATTCACCAGCCGCGATTACACCGGATACTTCCAGACCCTGCACAAGTCGAAGCTGCCGCTGTCACTCAGGCTCGAGGCCGACCGCATGGTGAATCTCACATTGTCGCGGGATGAATTCGCCAGGGAGATCAAGGTGGTGATGGAGGAGCGGCGCTTGCGTACTGAAGACCAGCCGCGTGCGCTGGTCTACGAGCAGCTGATGGCGACTGCTCTCGGGGCACACCCTTACCGCCGTCCCGTGATCGGCTGGATGAACGACCTTGAAAACATGCGTGTTGAAGACGCACGTGTGTTCTACAGGCGCTGGTATGCGCCGAACAATGCGATCTTGGTGGTGGTGGGCGATGTCGAACCACGGCAGGTATTCGATCTTGCCAAACGGTATTTCGGACATATCAGGCCCAAAACGCTGCCGGAGAGAAAACCGCAGGAGGAACCGCAGCAGCTCGGCATCAAGCGTCTGACGGTGAAGGCGCCGGCCGAGCAGCCATATGTGCTGATGGCGTATCGTGTGCCGGTGCTGCGCGATCCCGACAGCGATTGGGAGCCGTACGCGCTCGACATGCTGGCGGGCGTGCTCGATGGCAATGAAGCGGCGCGGCTCAACCGCACACTGGTGCGCGGGGAACGGCTGGCAAGTTCGGCCAGCGCGGGCTACGACGAGGTCGCGCGCGGTCCCGGGATGTTCTATCTGAGCGCCGTGCCGACGCCCGGCAAAACGGTGGAAGAAGCCGAGCAGGGCTTGCGCCGGGAACTGCAAAAGATCGCCGCCGAGGGCGTGACCGAGGAAGAGCTGAAACGCATCAAGGCCCAGATCATCGCGGGCCAGATCTATCAGCGCGACTCGATGTTTTTCCAGGCGCGCGCGATCGGCGCGATGGAATCCGTCGGCTTGTCCTACAGGACGCTTGACCTGATGATCGAGAAGCTGAAGCAGGTCACGCCCGATCAGGTGCAGGCCGTGGCAAAAAAGTACTTCACCGACGACACGCTGACTGTCGCCTACCTTGACCCGCAACCGGTCGCCAAGAAGCAGCTATCCGCGCCGCCGCCGGGACTACGCCATGTTCAATAATCATATTCTGAGGTGGATTGCGGCCGCGTCACTCCTGCTGGCAACGGCCCAGGCGCATGCCATTCTGCCGATTCAGCACTGGCAGACCCAAAGCGGCGCCCGCGTTTATTTCGTCGAGAACCGCGATTTGCCGATGTTCGATCTTTCCGTCGAGTTTCCGGCGGGCGCGGGATACGACACCCGGGAAAAATCGGGAGCGGCAGCCATGACCAACCAGATGCTGCGGCTCGGCGCCGGCGGCATGGGCGAGAACGAGATTGCACGCCAGCTTGCCGATGTCGGCGCGCAGTTGTCGCCGCGGTTCGACACCGACCGGGCCGGTCTTGCGCTGCGCACCCTTTCCAGCGCGCCTGAGCGCAAACAGGCGCTCGATGTCTTTGCCGGCCTCCTGCAGCGTCCGGAATTTCCTGAAGCAGTGCTGGAGCGCGAAAAAGTCAGATTGATCAGCGCGCTCAAGGAGGCCGACACCAAGCCCGAAACCATCGCGGCGCTGACTTTCTATCGCCTGGTTTTCCGCGAGCATCCTTATGCGCTGCGCTCATCCGGCGAGGTCGAAACGGTGGGCAAGCTTGCGCGCCAGGACCTTATCGATTTTTACCGGAAGCATTATGTCGCGCAGCATGCGGTGGTGGCGATCATCGGCGATCTGTCGCGAGACGAGGCGGCAGCGATTGCGGAAGAGGTCACTGCCGGGCTGCCGCAGTCCGACGGTGCCGAGCTGTCCTTGCCCGCGGTTGCTGCGCTCGGCGCCGGCACCACGCGTTTCATTGCGCACCCGGCGTCACAGAGTCACATCCTGATCGGCGCGCCGGGAATAAGACGTGACGACCCGGACTATTTTCCGTTGTTCGTCGGCAATCACGTGCTGGGAGGCGGCGGCTTCGTGTCGCGTCTGGTCGAGGAGGTGCGGCAAAAGCGCGGCCTGGCCTATTCCGCCTACAGCTATTTCTCGCCGCTGCAGCGACGGGGGCCGTTTGTGATCGGCATGCAGACCAAGCGCGAGCAGACACAGGAGGCGCTCGCGGTAGTGCAAAAGACGCTGCGTGAATTTATCGCCAACGGACCCACTCAGAAGGAGCTGGCGGCGGCGAAGCAGAACATCATAGGCGGCTTTCCGCTCAGGATTGACAGCAACCGCAAGATTCACGAGCATCTCGCTCTGATCGGGTTTTATCGCCTGCCGCTTACTTACCTCGATGATTTTGTCAAAAAAGTCGGGCGCGTCACCGTAGCGGACATCAAGGACGCGTTTGCACGCCGTATCGACCCCGACAAGCTGGTGACCGTCGTGGTCGGTGCCGATGAAAACAGGACTGTCACCTCGCGCAGCGAAAACTGACCGCCGGGACCGCCTCCGGGCGGCACCCCCTCCCATGAAAACCAACCGTGTGCGGATCATCGGCGGCGAGTGGCGCAGCAGGCTGGTCACCTTTCCCCCGCAACAGGATTTGCGCCCGACGCCTAACCGCGTGCGCGAGACGCTGTTCAACTGGCTGGGCCAGGACCTCACCGGCAAGACCTGTCTCGATTTGTTTGCGGGAAGCGGGGCGCTGGGCTTCGAGGCGGCGTCGCGCGGCGCGAAGCGCGTGGTGATGGTGGAGCGCGATGCTGCAATATTCAAGGCGCTGCAGGCCAGCCGGGCGCAGCTCGACGCTGCCGCAGTGGAACTCATAAGAGCGGATGCGCTAGAATTCATCCGCGGCGAGCGCGAGCGTTACGACATCATTTTTCTCGATCCGCCATTCAAGGCCGGTTACTGGCCGCGATTGCTGCCGCTGCTGCCATCGCATATGGCGCCGCGCGCCCTGGTTTACTGTGAAAGCGCGGCGCGACCGGAGCTGCCCGCCGGATGGGAGGCGTGGAGGCAGGGCCGCGCAGGCCGGGTGACATTTCAACTTCTGAAACGGACCGAAAATGAGCAATAAGGCGGTGTATCCGGGAACGTTCGATCCGATGACGCTCGGCCACGAAGATCTGGTGCGGCGCGCGGCCAGGATTTTCGACACGTTGATACTGGCGGTTGCCGACAGTCGCGCCAAGAAACCGTTTTTCACACTCGAGGAGCGTGTGGAAATGGCGCGGCACGTGCTCAAAGACCTGCCCAACGTCACGGTCACGGGATTTTCCGGGCTGCTCATGAAATTCGTGCAGCAGCACCAGGCCAAGGTGGTGATCCGGGGGTTGCGCGCGGTGTCCGACTTCGAATACGAATTCCAGCTGGCCGGCATGAACCGCGACCTCTATCCCGATGTCGAAACCATGTTTCTGACGCCGGGCGAGCAGTTCATGTTTGTTTCCGCGACCATCGTGCGCGAGATTTCGGTTCTTGGCGGCGACGTCAGCAAGTTCGTGCATCCCCATGTCGCGAAGCGGCTTGCAGCCAAGATCAAACAGTTGGGCGGCAAGTGAGAGGTTCTGTATGGCTTTGATGATTACCGACGAATGCATCAATTGCGACGTGTGCGAGCCCGAGTGCCCGAACGAGGCGATCTCGCAGGGCGAAGAGATCTACGTCATCGACCCGCACAAATGCACGGAATGCGTCGGCCATTACGACGAACCGCAGTGCCAGAAAGTCTGCCCGGTGGACTGTATTCCGCTCAATCCCGACTTTGCCGAGACCAAAGAGCAGCTCTACGCGAAGTATCTGCGCCTGACTGGCCAAAAAGCCGTGAGCAGTTAGCCCGCATGTTGCATGACTGCCCCGGTTTGGGGGTCAGGCGATCCAACCGGCGCGGGGAAAGGGCTGCGGCATGCGGGCTTGACTATTCTCATGAAATATTCGGGCTAGGTCCGCTGCCGTGATTTCCGATGGTCCGAGGGCGGACAGCCGGGTTGTCGGCAAAGGATTGCCGATCTACAACTACTGCCGTGATTTCGATGGTCCGGCGGGCAGATAGCCGTAGTGCGGGAATCCCTTCCCGCCGGGGTGTCGGCAGGAGCGCGCGGACCCGTTTCGAAATCAGCGGGTTAAAGAGAACAAGAGAGTAGGAACAAGAGGGTCAGTTCTAGACCTTGCCCCTCGTGAGCCGTCGGGCTCATTTCCCGGTTGATGCCGTGAGCGCGGGAGAGCAGGAGAGCGTAAGGGCGGGCGAGCGGTGAGTCGGGCGGTCCCCTGGAATTATTTATTAATAATATCAATAAGTTACACTTATAAAGCCGAATTATAGACCATGAAAATCGGACATGACATATCGGATTTTCATGGTATTATCCGCTCGTGATCCACCGCCAGAAGATTCTCGACCGCATCCGCGCCGCGCTCAGGCGCAGCCGCGTGGTGGTGCTCGTGGGCCCCCGCCAATGTGGCAAGACCACGCTTGCGCGCGAGATCGTGCCTGCCGCTTCGGAACGCTACTTCGACCTGGAAGATCCGACGAGCCTGGCGCGGCTTGCTGAGCCGATGACGGCGCTCGCGGGACTGCGCGGCATGGTGGTGGTCGACGAAGTGCAGCGCCGGCCGGATCTCTTCCCCGTGTTGCGGGTGCTGGCCGACCGCAAACCCCTGCCGGCGCGTTTTCTCGTGCTCGGCAGCGCTTCCCCCGAGTTGCTCAGGCAGACTTCCGAATCGCTGGCCGGCCGGGTGGAGGTGATCGAA
>JAIESJ010000227.1 GCA_019746155.1 Burkholderiales bacterium | reverse complement strand
GCCTTCCCGTCGCCCGTTTCCACGAAGCACTCGCCCTCGCCGCCGAACTGTCGTGTTGCGCCGCGGCCGGTGATGGCCGCCGCGATGTTGTGCGCTACCACTTCGGCCTCGTTGTGTGCAAGCACGCCCGCCTTCGGCAGAGGCTTGCCGATGGAGGTGAGCATGATGCCCGTCACGTCGCCGATTGCGTATACGCCCGGGAACTTGGTTTCGAGCGTAACCCGGTCTATGGGGATCCAGCCGCTTTCGCCACACATCCCCGCGTCCCGCACCACCTGGGGCGCGCGATGCGGCGGCACATAGGCGAGCAGGTCGAAATCGGCTGCAGCGCCGTTCGCGAACGCCAGGCGGTGCCTGGCGGGATCAACGCTTGCGACTGAATGGCCGGGGTGATAGCCGATGCCCTTTGCCTCGACCATCTGGCGCAATGCCGCGGATACCGCCGGTCCTGCGACCGGCATGGGCCCCGGTTCCGGCGTATAAAGGTCGACCTGAACGTCCTGCCGCACCCCACGCCTGCGGCAATCATACTCAAGCAGCATCGCGGCTTCGTTCGGCGCGGCCGGACACTTGAACGGCATGGACGCGACCAGCACGACGACGCGGCCTTTGCTCAATTTCGGGAGCGCAGCCCACAGCGATGCCGCACCGGCCAGCGTGTAGAAATTGTGTCCGGCCTCCGCGAGTCCCGGAACGACCTCCGGCGCAAGATCCGCGCCGAGGGCAACGATCATATAGTCACCCGTGAGATCCGCGCCGTTGACACGGACCCGCCGCCCGGCCGGGTCGATGCGCTCGATCGCGCCCTGAACGAGCTCGATCCCGCGCTTTCGCAGCGCCGCCAACGGACGGGAAATCTCCGCGGCGTCGCGCTCCCCGATCATCAGCCAGAGCAAGGAGGGTGCAAAGACGTGATGGGTTTCCTTCTCGACCAGGACCACCCGGTGTGCGGACGGCAGCCGTCGCCGCAGCCGCGTCGCTGCGACGATGCCCCCGACGCCGCCACCGAGCACAAGCACTGTTTTGTCGTGTGCCATGCCGGATTCAGAATACCAGTACCTTATCGGCCCACTGCGTCCAAGCGGCGAGCTCGGCGAGCGTGCTCCGGTGCGTGCCTTCGGTCAATTCGCCGTCCGGGATGCCGCGGGCATCCATGCAGGTTCCGCACACGCTGACCCTGGCGCCGCTTCGCGTCACCTTGCTCACCATCAGCTGGAGGTTGTAGAAGCCTTCCGGCACTTTCTGGCCCGACTTCGCGCATGACGCCGCGTCACCCATGAGGAACATCCTTACTTCCTCGCCTTCGGCCCTGGAAAGCGTGCCTGCGAGCCGCAGTGCATTGTAACTGCGCTCGGTACCATAGGGGGGGTCATTAAGGATGAAGAGTGTCTTGCCCATGATTTGCATCCTTTTTATTGGGTTTCGTGCAAATGCATGACAGCGCATTCGCACCTCGAATCGCCCTTCTCCCTCCGGGACATGAGCGGGGATGAGGGATGAGCATCGTCACGCATTATTACGATGCTCAATAATCGTTGACGGGACGGCTGCGGCATTTCCCTAACGGCCGACCGGGAAACCCAGCCGGTTCCACTGTTCCATGCCGCCCTCCAGGACCTTGATTTCGCGATATCCGGTGTTTGCAAGCAACTCGGCGGCCTTGGCCGAGCGCTTGTCCGTGCGACATACCACGACGATGTGCTTGTCGCGCGGCGTTTCGAGCCGGGGCAGGGCCGCCGGAAGATCACCCAGGGGCACGTTTATCGAACCGGGAATGTGCCCGAGTTCGCCGCGATACTCGTCCGCGCCACGCACATCGAGAATCGTCTGGGATTCGCCGCGGTCGAGCCGCTGCTTCATCGAGGCCGCGTCGACCCGGCCGATGGCCGACGGCTGGCGCAGCCGCGTGACGAGCCGCGGCAGGAACATGGCCGCGGCAATCAGCGCGAGCGCGATCAGCCCCTGCTGCAGAAAGCCCTCCCCGCCGGTGGCCGCCTCCCGCCCTGCATGTCCGAGCCATGTATAGGCAGCGGTGCCCGGCACCATGCAAATCACGCTGGCCAGGACATAGTGTGGCGGCTTGATACGCGTCAGTCCCAGAGCATAATTGAGCAGATTGAACGGAAACAATGGCACCAACCGGGTGAAGGCAACGAACCGCCAGCCCTCGGCTTCGACGCCGTTGATCAGTTGTTTCAGCCGTCCGCCAGCTTTACCCGCAACCCAGTCCGACGCGATGTATCGGGCAGCGAGAAACGCGAGCGTGGCACCAAGCGACGCTCCGGCAAGATTCCAGATGGTGCCCCAGAGCGGTCCGAAGAGCGCGCCTCCCGCGAGACCGAAGATCGAACCCGGCACAAAGAAGACCGTAGCGAGCGCATACATCATGACGAAGCCGAACGCGGCCCACCCGCCGAGGCTTGGAATCCAGGCTTCCAGCGCGGCCCAATCCAGACGCTCGCGGTTGGCCATCACCCACACCACTACTCCGATCAGCAAAAGCGCCAGCGTTAACCTTGGCAGTATGGATCGAACAGTCATCGTATTGCTACTCGTCGATTGATTGAATAGCTGTTGGCATTATCGCGAAATGGCATGAGCAGCATACGGTCCAGCCTTTGATCCTCTTTTGTCCGGAACTGCTCGATGCCGATGGTCATCAGTTCATGGCCAGCCGCCGGTTCAGGGCGATAAGTTCCGAACAACCGGTCCCACCACGGTAAATTGAAACCGAAGTTGCTGTTGGTTTCGGCAGGTTCGATTGAATGGTGCACGCGGTGCATGTCCGGCGTGACAATGAACAGCCTTAGCAGGCCATCCGCTGATTTCGGGATGCGGATATTGGAATGGTTGAACATCGAGGTGAGGTTCAACACGATCTCGAATATCAGCACCGCGAGCACCGGCGCGCCGATGAGAAATATCGCTGCCATCTTGATGACCATCGAAAGCAGAATCTCGATTGGATGAAAGCGCGTTCCCGTGGTCACATCGAAATCCAGATCCGCGTGATGCACACGATGCAATCGCCACAGCAGCGGCACCGCGTGGAACATCACATGCTGAAGGTAAATCGCCAGATCAAGCGCAATAATCGCCAGTATGATTTTCAGTGGCATCGGCAGCTCAAGAAAGTGCAGCAATCCGATGCTGCGCTGGTCTGCCACCATTGCGATGCCGACGGCGGCGGCAGGGAAAATGGCCCGGACCAGCGCGCCGTTTACGATTAGAATGCCCAGATTGGCCAGCCAGCGCCTGGCTTTGGAGGTAAGCAATGCACGGCGGGGCGCGACCATTTCCCATGCAGCCAGAATCGCAAAGACGGACAGGAAAGCCCAGATTCTTATTGAAGCTTCATGACTTATCAGTGTGTCCATGGTGCTCATTGCAGTCAGGGTTGACACGTATATACCGTGATCCCTTGCAAACGCCGTTATTATAGTATTCAATTGAATTATTGAATAATAGCCTAAACTCAGGTCTGCGGCATGTCAAGCACAAACGTAAAATCTCTGCTTTTTACAGAATTCGCCCGCGTCAGCAAGGCGCTCGGGAGTGGTAACCGATTGGAATTATTGGATTTTTTGGCTCAGGGTGAGCGCAGTGTCGATGCCTTGGCCGGCCTGACCGGGCTCTCCGTTGCCAACACCTCAAGACATCTTCAGGTGCTGCGCCAGGCCGGTCTGGTGACGGCACGCAAAGAAGGGCAATTCGTCTACTACAGCGTTTCAGGCGGGGGCGTGATCAGGCTGCTTGCCGCCCTGCAGGAGGTCGCGCAGCACAACGTCGCCGAGGTCACGAAGCTCGTTACCACTTACCTGACCAGCAAGGACAGCCTCGAGCCGGTGTCCGTAAATGAACTGATGGATCGCATGCGCAATGGCCTGGCGACAGTCGTGGATGTGCGCCCAGCGGAAGAATACGCTGCCGGCCACCTGGCTGGCGCGATCAATGTTCCGCTCTCGGAAATGGAAAAGCACTTGAGCAAGCTGCCGCCTGATCAGGAGATCGTCGCGTATTGTCGAGGCCCGTTCTGCGTTCTGGCCTTTGAAGCGGTCGCTCAGCTAAGAAAGAAAGGTCTTAAAGCGCGACGACTCGAAACGGGGTTCCCTGAGTGGAAAGTTGCGGGTTTGCCCGTTGAATAGTCAGGTGCCTGCGTAGACCGGCAACGCAATTTGCATCCGGACATGATCGATTTTGAATGTTGATTGCCCTGGCCGTTTTCGTGCCGCAGGCTTATTGCCCGTCAATGCCCGGGTTCCTTGCCGCGCATAATTTCCTGTTTCCGGCCCAGCCACAGCGCGACGCCAAACCACGCCACGGCAAGCGGCACGGCTGCGAAGGACAGCGCCGAAAGCCCGAGTCCCAATCCTCTTAGCACGGTCACTAGCCAGCCCGAAATCGCGTCGCCGCCGCGGTAGACCACGGTGTCGATCACGTTCTTGGCTTTGTATTTCGCTTCGCGCGGCACGACGGTAAACAGAATTTCGCGCGCCGGCTTGCTGAGCGCAAATTCTCCGGCGCGGCGGATCACGCCGAATACGATCAGCACCGCGAGCAGCGGCATCGCGCCGAGCATCAGGAAACCGACGATCGCGATCGCCGGCAGCAGCGCGAGTGTCGCCGTGATGCCAAGACGTGCAAATATCCGCGCCGTGACGAACACCTGGACGAGCAACGTCAGCACGTTGACCGCGAGGTCAAGGGTGGCGAAAAGCCGGGTACGCTGTCCGGGCGCGGTAAATTCGTCGGCGACGAGCCGTGCCATTTCGAGGTAGAGCAGAGTCGACAGCATGGTATAGCAGAAAAGATAGAAGCAGATGCCGATGAGATAAGGCGAGCGCAGGATGTCGCGCACCCCGGCCCAGATGCCGCCGCCCAGCGCACAATCGCTGGCACCTGTCTCCGGGGTAATCGTACGCCGTGCGGATGGTTGCCGGTCATCGGCCGCGGGCGGCTGTACAGCCGTGCCGGCCGCCCATGCGCTCAGGCGGTGAATACACAGTACAGCGGCGGCAAGC